>CBFCWR010000100.1:0-9562 GCA_965601575.1 uncultured Desulfofustis sp.
AGGCTGTGGGAACTCAGATCAAGAATTGGCGCGAGGGTGATCGAGTAACCCTGCCCTTTGTCTGCGGCTGACCGGAGAAACTGGTGACCGGAACCATCACCCTGGAAGAGTCATTGACTGCCCTTCCGGCCATGGACAAATTCGAGCATCTGGGAGTCACCGTGATCGACCGGTTCTGAACTCCAAACCGGATTTTTCGAATCAGTGGACGGCAGCGTGCTGCAGCTTCTGAATGTGGCTCTGTTCCTGTATGGGCCAGTGCAGGATGGCGGCAATCAGGCCAAGCACTGCACCGGCAATCCAGATCGCATTGTAATTGCCGAATATTTCGTAGAGCACACCGGGCTCGCCCGTCAGGGAGTCCGGCCTAATCAGGGAACCTCCGTCTGCGAATATGCTGTAATACAATAAGATTCGTCTTTCGGGCAAGGCGGATAAGGGTTCTTGAACCGCAGTATGAAGGTGAAGATATAAGCGGTAGGGTGTACTAGTAGCCCTTGCTGCGCATCAGTATGACCACAAGACCCACCGCAAGGGCGGTGAAGACGAAGAGCGCATAAAATACAAAGCCCCCGCCGCCCGACTTTTTCTTCTTCCGCTCAGGGGGATGTTCATTGCTCATGAGGACCTCCAGATTCCAGGTAAAGTGCATTGCTCCCACAATACAATCCTTCCCGCAGATCGGCAATGATAACAGAGGGAAATCGCGTATTGACATTAAAGAGTTCAGAAGATTCTGCTGGCTGCAACGCGGGATCGGGCGCTGCCGTGGTCTTATAAAATCCCTATCCTCTCAAAAGCATAATGGGAGAGTCGACAATCGTCCTTTCCAGGAATGTGAGAGCAAGATATGACGGCAATAAATATTCATATTGACATCTGGTCTTACCAAAATTAATCTTTGGATAATCAATCACTAATGATATTATCCATGAAATAATTAAATCTGGTGTTACCAGATTTCAGAGTTTCCAGACTAATCAAGCGTCAGCGTAGAGGAGAGGGAACATGAGCACCGATATTTATTCAGAATCGCTCGACTATCATCGAAGTGGCCGGAAAGGTAAGATCGAAGTGGTGGTCACCAAACCGTTTTCCACCCAGAAAGACCTTTCCCTGGCCTACAGCCCGGGGGTAGCCCAGCCCTGTCAGGAAATTTCCAAAAACAAGGAGGATGCCTATGAGTACACCGCCAAAGGCAACCTGGTGGCGGTCATCTCCAACGGCTCGGCTGTGCTCGGCCTCGGTAATATCGGCGCCGTTGCCGGCAAACCGGTTATGGAGGGCAAAGGTGCCCTGTTCAAGAAATTTGCCGATATCGATGTCTTCGATATCGAAGTGAACTCGGAGGACCCTGATGAGTTTGTCAGGACGTGCGAATTGATCTCTCCCACCTTCGGCGGGATCAACCTCGAGGATATTAAGGCGCCGGAATGTTTCTACATCGAGGAACAGCTCAAGGACAAGATAGACATTCCGGTATTTCACGATGATCAGCATGGTACGGCAATCATCACCGGCGCCGCCTTTCTGAACGCCATCGAGATTACCGGCCGGGATATCAAGGACGTCAAGGCGGTATTCAATGGTGCCGGGGCCGCAGGCATTGCCTGCGCCCAGATGTTCGTCTCCCTGGGACTGCCTAAAGAGAATCTGATCCTGTGCGACTCCAGGGGCACCATCTACAAGGGTCGCACCGAGTCGATGAACGACTACAAGGAGCGATTCGCCAACGACACTCCCCTGCGAACGCTTGAAGAAGCGCTGGTCGGCGCCGATCTTTTCTGCGGGGTCAGCGTGGCCGGAGTGCTGACCAAGGAAATGGTAAAAACGATGGCCGACAAACCAATCATCTTTGCCATGGCCAATCCGGAACCGGAGATTTCCTACCCGGACGCTGTCGAGGCCCGCCCCGACTGCATCATGGCCACGGGCCGGAGTGATTACCATAATCAGGTCAACAATGTCCTCTGCTTCCCGTTTCTGTTCCGTGGCGCCCTCGACGTAAGGGCCTCGGAGATCAATACCGAGATGAAGATTGCCGCAGTCAGGGCGATCGCCGACCTGGCCAAGGAAGAAGTGCCGGACCAGGTGCTGCGTGCTTACGGTGTGGAGAGGTTCGAGTTTGGCCCCACCTACCTGATCCCGACGCCTTTCGACCCGCGGGCCCTGCTAAAAATCGCCCCGGCAGTTGCCAAGGCTGCAATGGAGACCGGAGTGGCCCGAAAACCGATCGAGGATCTGGATACATATACCGAGCATCTCGAATCCACTCTCGGCATGTCCAAGTCGATCCTGCGCTATATCGCCAATCGGGTGAAG
Source organism: uncultured Desulfofustis sp. (assembly GCA_965601575.1). Classification (GTDB taxonomy): domain Bacteria; phylum Desulfobacterota; class Desulfobulbia; order Desulfobulbales; family Desulfocapsaceae; genus JABDQA01. The sequence continues at coordinate 2,323 of CBFCWR010000100.1, forward strand.
AAAGAACCGGTGCGGGTGGTTTACCCGGAAGGCGACAACAAAAAGGTGGTGCGGGCCGCCATCCATGTCATGGAAGAAAACCTGGCGACTCCTGTGCTGCTTGGCAACCGCAAGGAGATCGAAGCACTTCTGACCGCCCAGGGTGTAACCGACCAACGGATAGAGATAATTGACCCACATGATGAGAAGGAGAGGGTGGAACGCTATGCCGACGCTTTTTTCGAGCGCAAGCAGCGAAAAGGCATCACCCTGCCCTATGCCAGGGACCTGATCAGGCGGGACACCGGGTATTTCGGCGCCATGATGCTCAGCACGGGTGATGTCGACTCGATGGTCTATGGTCAGTCTCTGCCCTACCCCTATGCCGTTCGCCGGGTTCTGCACTGCATCGGCAAGAATACGGCATACAAGACGGTGGCAAGTGTCTACATGATGGTGTTCAAGAACAGGACCCTGTTCTTTGCCGACACCGCCGTCAACATCGATCCCACCGATCAGCAGCTGGCCGATATCGCCGTATCGGTTGCTCAATTCGTCAAGGAGTTCGACATCACACCGAAGGTGGCCATGCTCAGCTACTCCAACTTCGGTTCCTCCGATACCCCCGGCGCGGCCAAGGTCGCCCGTGCCACTGCCTTAATCAAGGATATGGCCCCTGATCTGGAGGTAGAGGGTGAAATGCAGGCCAATATAGCGTTCAACACTGAACTGCGCGAAGAGCTGTTTCCCTTCTCGGCCCTCAAGGGAGAACCCAACATCCTCATCTTTCCCGATCTGAATGCAGCCAATATCGCCTACAAGCTGTTTATGCGCCTGGCTGAGGTAGACACCATCGGTCCGATCCTGGTGGGATTGAACAAATCGGCCCATATCATCGAGCGCGGATCGAACCCGGACAACATTCTCAACTTGACCACCCTGGCGGCGCTGAAAGCCAGGCAGAATGTCTGTTGATCAGCGCTGCTCACGGCCAAAGTCGATTTTGAAACTCAGATAGAGGGTGACCAGGATGATGAGCGCCGAGATGCCGAACAACAGCCGGTAACTGTCCTGCTGCATCCACGATAGCTCATCGAGCATTTTACCAAAGAGCAGCGGATACCCCGCAGCAAACGGCAGGGTCAGGACCGGAGCCATGGAAAAATAGGGGGTGGCATCGGGGCGTGAGGCAAACCGCTTCACCGAGGGGGGATAGACCACGTTGCGAATGGCACGGACAAAACCGAGCATGAAGCTGATGAGGAAAAACACCGGGCCCGATGGGAAAAAAACCAGCAAGAAAAGCAGTGCCAGGGTAGCGAATTTGGAGAGAATGAACTTATGCTTAAGCGACAGCAGGTTCATGGTCCCCAGCAGGATGTTGACGGTTATCGATCCGCCATAGATGCAGGCCACGAAGAAACCGGCGGCGACGGCCGGAGCCACGCCGTAGAATCCGGTGGCATAGTTGGCGTAAAATGAAAACACCGTGAGAATCACATAAAAGTCGAGATCGGCCGCCAGGTAGAGAAGAAAATTTCTGTTGGCGATTATATCTTTGAACGCCTCTCGGACATGGTGCACAAAAGAGGTGTCATCCGGTTCCGGATCATCGGGATCGAGCACCTCTTTGGTCAGCAGGAAGCTGATCGCGCCCAGCCCAAATACCAGCCCGGTGCACATGAACACCCAGGCCGCCGAAGTCGGTGAAAAGGCGAATTTTTCGACCACCTTGAGAATGAAGAAGCTGGAAATGATCTTGCCGATGTTCTGAAACATCATCATGTAACCCAATCCGGGAACCGTTCTGGACTCGGAGAAAATCCTGACCAGATAGTTGAGCCATACGGGTATTCCTATGCCCAGGCAGATTGAAAACAGGGCATAGAAAATCAGGAAAAACACCACGATCTGGTCAGCATCCCTGACCATCAGCAGGACAACGCCGAAGGTAAAGACCAAAATCGCAGCCACAAGGTGAAATCCAAGTACCAGGGGGCGCTTGAAGCGGTAATTCCTCGAATAATAGCTGGCAAACAGTGGAAAGCAGGAGATTCCGATGATAAACAGAAACGGGACACTGCCGATAAGCAGGCTCGAGGCGCCCAGCGACTTTAAAAAGAGCTGCAGAAAGGTTGATTCAAGAACGATGGGAAATCCGAGTCCCCAGAAGAACTCGACCGTTGAGACACCGAACACATTGCGCGAGTAGTAACGGTCCTTTGGGCTGTCCATCCTGAGCGTGACGGATCCGGTTTATAAGGCTTTGAGAATCTTTTTGACTGCGTCGGCCAGCGCCTTGCTGTGCACCTTGCCGGCGAAATGAACCGGGCTCTTGCCGTGGATCGGGTCCCAGCCGGCCGGATCGGCAAAACAGTAGAACTGGGTATCCAGACCTATTTTTCTCGGGGCTTCTTCGACGTCGACTCCAAGCATGCGCCGGGCGGCTTCCCAGGAAGCGCCGCAGGGAGCGCCGCGGATTACCCGCACATCCTTGATCACGCCGTCTTCGATCTCCACCTCGAACTCCGGGGCTCCAAACCGCCTGCCATATTCACCAAGACCATCCAGGTTTGGCAGGCCGCATCAGGTGGGCGGGGTCAGCACCCATTTGTTGGTCAGTTTCTTGCCCGAAGCGATCACGGGGATGGATTTTGTTGCGCACAGGGCCGCAAGATCGTGGGAGAGGTCACGGTGGGTGAGGAAATCGAGCACCAGGTCTGTATCCAGATCGGCCGGCAGATACCGGCTTGAGTCTTCGACAATTTCCGGCAGCTCATCGTCGATGGAAATCACCTCGAGCACGATCACATCACTGCCGTGCTCCCTCACCGCCTCGATTTTCCTCTCGCCGCTGCCGTTCTGCTGAAACACGCTTACCCGCTGCATTAATCTAAATACCCCGATGCGTATGGTTATTCTTCATTTCTGTTATTGTTCTCTTCTGAGACAATTCAATTGCGTCAGCTCACTTACGATACAGGAGTTATTCTAATCTAAACGAGCGAATTAAATTTTTCCTGGATATTTTGAACCTGAGGATTTTTGCTCAAGATCAAGACGCGCATGGAAATTCTACCGCAGGCATATACTTAATATGTCGAGGATAGTAGTTTCTCGCGCTGCCCAGAGGCTGGAGAAACGACAATTTTGCGCCCCTCAAATGTCTAGCCTGACCCACCTGGTGCACCACCGATTCGCAGCCTCCAGCAGCTTTTTAGCGGGTGCCGACCGGTGCATCACCGCACGTATGGTCCCACCGGCCTCCCTGAACAGCACCATGCCATCTTCGAGTGATTCCTGATCCGTGCCGCGGACCACCTCTATGGACCCCGCTGTCTCGCAACAGTCGAGCTCGTCGTCCTGGTACTGATAGTAGCCGGTCTGGGCCAGGGCCTGAAACTCATGCTTGTTGCCTGTCGCCGAGCGATGCATTGCTTTGATATAGCCATGCTCTTCGACCGCCCGTTGGGGAATGATCAACAGACAGTCACAATCGGTGCTGCCGTCGGGAGTCCAGCTGAGATGAAGGGATTTACTTTCCATCAGAGCACCCGTTCCCTGATCGCAGCCGACACATCTCTGGTCATTTCAATTACCCGCAAGGCCTGGGCTTCAGTGACCGTGCCGGTGCCGCAGCTCGGGGTGATCAAGGTCTGCGTGACCACCGTCTCGCGTGCCACCCCGAGATTCTCCAACTGGCCGAGTTGATCGAACCATCTGTCAATCAATTGTGCGGTGGTTTCCCGTTCTATGAATTCCGCCGTGGTTGGTACGATGCCGGTTGCCAGGATTCCGCCTCGCCCTAAAAATTCGACCAGATGATCAGCAAAGAGAATGAGCTTGTCAAAATACGAATAGGCATCGAAGCTGATCACATCGATGCCGGCATCGAAAATTACTGGCCACTCAGTATTGGCGCAGACGTGCACCCCGGAAAGTCCGCCTTCCTGTCGAACACTTTCGAACACTTCACTCAGGCAACCGTAAATGTCTTCGGGCGTGATGGTGATAAAAGCCGATGAACCAAAACCGGCCAGTCCCGGCTCATCGAAAAAGAGCAGCGGCCGCTCCTTGATCTCGGCCATTTTCCTGGTCATGTACCGGGCTTTCAGTGCGAGCAGCTTGACTGCCGCATCGCGCAGCTGCTCGTTGTAGAACAAGGCCCGTCCTTCCTGATCTGTGAGTCCGGTACAGAAAGTTACCGGCCCGGTGATCTGTCCTTTCAGGGCAACCAGGTCATTCTGACGCCTTTGGGCCTCGTCGAGGAAAAGTTCAAAGCCTGGTGCTTCTTTTGTCCCCAGAGCAAACCGCGAATCGGTCAGCTCGATTGTCCCTTCGATCACTCCGAGATAGTCTTCGAAAAAAGCCAGAAATTCTGTTTCGAAATCTTCAGTCGATGAATCGATAAAGACTTTGTCGCCTTTCTCGGTGATGCCCGGCAGACCAGGTAAAAACTGGAGCAGCATGCCCTCTTCCCGGTGGTGGGGCAGCTGTGGCCAGATGGGAATCTGACTGGTGTGATCGAAAATCAAATTGACCGCATCACGGTGATTTAGATGGGGAAGACTGCCGATCAGAACGGGCCGGCAATCGGCTTTGAAACCATCCATACAAAATCCTTTTATTATTCATATCATTGGCTAAATTTCTATATGCATCGCAGAAAAATAACCCTAAGAATCGGCTTGTCACTATTTTTTTCAATGCATCGACCCGATGTGGGCTGGCCTGGCAATTTGATACTGGCAATTTTCGTATAATGTTTTAATGATACTCTATGTCTCTACAGACAGACAGGGTCGGATTCAAGGACCCCTTTGTACCGGTTTAGAGGTTGTATTTCGATAGATAAGTACGGAAGACATCAGATTGTGAGGTTGAACCAGTTTCCATCCGCTGACGAACATATGCTCAGGATCGCAGTGGGCGAGATATTTCAGCACAAGTTACTGCTGAATGGAGATATCTTTTCGAGCACACTGCAACGTGAGCAGTAGAGTCGACTCCGGCTGGAAACCAAAACTAGAGAGGGAGTTATGAAAATAACCCGAGACAACACGCTGGTAGAATTAACCCCCGAAAGTCCCCAGGAAGCCCAAGAACTGGACGCCCTCTGGAGGGTAATCGTCGACTGCGCAAAGTTTAACAAGAAACTGGTGCCGGTTGGTGAGTACATTCCTGGAGAAAAAGAGGTGGCCCGGTTCAATATCGAAGAGTAACTGATTACCGCCGCCCCGATCACATTTTCAGCGCCCCCGGAAAGATTTCTCTTACCGGGGGCTTTTTTCGTCATCACAGGTTTATCCCCCATGACGCCCGCGGTAAACATTCTGAAGAAACGAAAAGTGGCCTTTACCCTGCACCGGTACCAGCACGATCCGGATCATCCCTCATTTGGCCTCGAAGCAGCCGAAAAATTGAAATTCGAACCAGGCCGGGTATTCAAAACCCTGGTTGTCCAAACCGACGGCGGGCAACTGGTGGTAGCCGTAGTCCCTGTCAACAGGCAGCTCAACCTGAAATCGCTGGGCCGGTTTCTCGGGGTCAAGAAACTTGGTATGGCCGATGGTAAAGCGGTGCAGTCTGCGACCGGTTATGTGCTCGGCGGGGTCAGCCCACTGGCCCAGAAAAAACGACTGCAGACGGTGGTGGATGAATCCGCCGTTCGGTACCAGACCATTCTGTTCAGCGGCGGACGGAGGGGATTGGAAATCGAGCTCGCCCCGGATGATCTTATTGCCCTGTGCGGGGCCGAAACCGGATCAATCAGCACTGCCTGACGGTGGAAATCACCGTCAATTCCTATAGCCCTGTAGTGCAGACACAATCTCGGTAAGCTGCGGAGGCGCCGTATCGATGTCATCAAACGGCCTTCGGCCGTAGCGATCGGCATCGACGATCTCATCGTGCTCCGGCAGAAACCCGACGATTTCAAAGTCGTCCAGCGATGATCTGATCAACTCCTCATCCTCTTCGTTTCTGACTCGGTTGCCGAGCACCACTATTTTCTTGATGCCGATATCACTGCCCAGCTTTCTAATTTTCTCTGCGGCCACCCTGCTGCGAGCTCCGGGATTGACGACAATCACCAGGGCATCAACCGAGGACGAGGTGGCGCGGCCGAGGTGTTCCACGCCAGCCTCCATGTCCATCAGGACGATATCGTCCCGATAGAGGACCAAGTGGGTCATCAAGGCTTTCAAGATGGTACTCTCTGGGCAGATGCAGCCTGAACCGCCCTGCTGGACGGTACCCATGACGAGTAGTTTGACATTGTCGCGTTCCCTGGAGAAACGCTCGGGGATATCATCCACCTTGGGGTTGAGGGTAAAGAAACCGCCCATGGTGCCGGGTTCGGCCCCGGTTCTTTCGGCGATAAGATCACGCAGCTCGGCTATGGGAGTGATGGGATTACTTTCGTCAATACCGAGCCCGGCGGCGAGATTGGATACAGGATCTGCATCGATGGCGATGACGTTATTTTCCTTATTGGCGGCAAAACTCCTGGCCAGCAGCGCTGACACGGTGGTCTTACCGACCCCTCCTTTACCGCCTATCGCAATTTTCAAACCCATGTGCGTCCTCACCCTACTAATTCATTTGACAATCTTGCCGTCCGCATCAACGATGGCGACCGCAAATCCCGATTTCTCGGCATCCTTGGTCAATTCTTCAACATGTACGGCCTGGACCTCGTACTTTTTTCCCTTCTCCCGGGGAAGCTGAAGAAAACAATCATTGGCCGCTTCCTTGCTCTCAAAGGCCGGAATGAAATTCATATCCTGGCTTTCATCATAGAGACCGAGATAATGGCCGTCGGTGTCCTTGTCGCTGACAACGACCCATAGCCAGCCCTCACCGCTGCTGTTGTCTGTCGACTCGCTCATAATGTGCACCAATATAAAAGTGACCGGGGACACAATTCAATTGTGTCCCCTCTCTAATCTGACCAGTCCAAATTTAATCACGAAAAACAGAAAAGCCCCACTCTTTTTAGAATGGGGCTCTCTTATACTCGGTGACTCCCGGTGAAATGATGGGAGTGAACTGCAGTGGACACAACTCTATCGTGTCCACTGAATCATAACTGTTCTAATCGAAGGGGACACAATCAAATTGCGTCCCCTCCTGAATACTGATCAGATTTCCAGGTATGAATCGGAGAACAGGGTCTCTCCCATAATGACCTTGACGGTCTTGATGTAATCGCCCAGTTCCTTGTCGACGGAGGACGGATCCGGCGCGGTGCCGTCCATGG
>CBFCWR010000101.1:0-9562 GCA_965601575.1 uncultured Desulfofustis sp.
CCCCCTAATTCCTCATCAGCCTGGCGGTAGGTTTCCATGGAGCCGATATCGAGCCGCCGTTCCCTGAGCTGAAACCCCATGACCGTGGTTTCACGGCACAGATATTCGATGAAATGGCCAGGGGCATCGTGATTGGCAGAACTGGTCAGGAAGTGCTCGAGCTCTGTCCACACCGATGGCTGAAAAAAATAGAGGGGCGGGCAGACCCAGTGGGAGGGCGGTACTTTGGGTTTCTCGTATAGCCGGATCACGCGCTCGTCTTCACCGAACTCAAGCACTCCCGTACGGGTGAGTTTTTCTTTGTCCTCTTCAACCAGAGCCACGATGCGATGTTCATTCCCCTGGAGAAATTTGCGCCACAGAGGCGCAAGGGCAAAACGGTAGATATTGTCGCCGCCGGAGACCATGATCTTGTCGGGCACGCCGATCATTTTGAGCGCCAGGGCCAGATCTGCTGAGGCTCCGAGGCGGCTGTCGTTGTCCCGGGCACCGTCATCGTAGATCTCGATGGCGAGCGAACCAAAGGTGCCCCGGGCAAGGTGATCATCACGCCAGCGGCAAAAATGGTCGTAGAATCTACCGTTGCTCACCAGGTGAACGGCACTGATTCCGGCACATTCGGTGAGCTGGTCGAGGAGATAATCGAGAACGGGCCGGCCGGCCACCGGCAGCAGCGGTTTGGGAAAATCTCTGGTGAGCGGGTACATGCGGGTGGCGAACCCGGCACAGAGAATCACCGCGTTCATAGAAACCGTACCCCGTCATCGGAGCGGCTCAGCCTGACAAAAGCCTGGTCGGCGACTTCCGGATGGAGCTTCTTATAGGTGGCCTCGATTTCCTCGGCAGCCACCGTCGCCCGAGACGATCGAGCCAGACCAACCACGCAGCCGCCGAAGCCCCCGCCCATGAAGCGGGAACCGTAGACGCCCTCGGTGCCGCTGACGATCTGCTGCAGGTCGCATACTGCCGGAACCCCGCACTCATACTGCTCGATTGAGCTGTTGCAGGATTTGTTCATGAGTCTGCCAAAGGTTTCGATGTCGCCGCTGTTCCAGGCCGTGATACCGTCCCTGACCCGCTGTGACTCGGTGAAAAAATGTGCAGCACGCTTCTTGATGTGGGGGTGCAGCTGCTGCCCGAACCGGTCGAATGAAGAATGCTCAACACCGGAGAGCACTTCGGCGCCGGGGCGGCCGGCCAGCCTCGACAGCTCGGCGGCGGCCAGCCTGCACTCATCGACCCGGGAGTTGTAGCCCGAGGTGGTGAGTTCCCGCGAATAGCCGGAATAGGCGACGACGATCCGGTAGTCGCTCTCGGAGCGCCGGTCCTGCAGCTTGGCAACCGTTTTGTCCACCGTATCGATGTGCAGCAGGTGACCTTTCTCCCCGAAAACTATCGAGGTCTGGTCGAGGATGCCGTTATTGAGTCCGATATATTTATTCTCCGCCCGCCGGGTCAGATTGACAAAGTCCCAGGCCGACAACCTCAGATCATTGGCGCGGGCCAGGGCGTGGAGATAGGCGAGCAGGACAGAAGCCGATGAACTGAGGCCGCAGCCCGGCAACATGCCATCCAGCAAGCCGCTGATACCATGCGTGAGCTGGTGGTTCTCTTGAAGCGCCAGGGCCGCCGCACGGGGATAGACGCCCCAGAAACTGCCAGGCGATTCGGGGATGTCGGACAGCCTGAAATTGACCTGGCCGGGGTAATTCCTGCTCTTCAACCGTACCTGGTCATCCTCTGTCCCATGAAAAGCCATCAGGGTGCAGGCGTTGATGGTCATGCCCAGCACCGGCCCTCCCTGATGATCGATATGCGCACCCAGCGGGCAGATGCGATAAGGGGAGGCAATCACCGAAACCTCCTCAGGCGCTATCTCCTGCTCGCAGGAAAATGTGTCGACCAGGGTCTTTTTCTGCTGCTCGAGATCGGGAAATTCCATTTCTAATCCTGGTTCAATTGGGAGAATTCAGAAGGTGATTACCCGGTAGCCGCCGTTCAGGTAGGTTTCCATCGACGGATGGCCCATCAGGTCGCCGCCTATGGGCAGGCCTTGCTCTTGGGCGTCGTCGATGGAACCAAGCTTGGCCGCGCAGGCCTGACAGACCACATCGATCAAGCCTTTCTCCTTGACCTTCTGATAGAGGGCATAAAATGGGGCCTCCGGGTTCTTGAGGGTTGACACTAACTGCACCGCGCCTCCCTCGATGACGATCTTTACCTCGTAGCCTTTCTGATCAAAGTCCAGGGCATAGATCAACACGTGGCCGAAGCACATGAGCTCGGGATTGTAGGTTATGAGGACAATTTTATCCATGATCACTCTCCGTGGCGGGTGAATTCAAGATGTGCCCTATCGGCACTTTTTATCAGCCGGTAATGATAACAGGACTAATGATCGAGATACAATATTTATCGAGTCGGGGGGCGGAATACCCCTAAACCCCGGGGACAGAATTTAATTCTGCCCCCAATTTCATCCATTATCGATTATTTTCAACCAGAGAGCGCATATCCGGATGATCCAGAATGACCTTGAGAAGCAGTTCGGTGCGCCCGTCCAGCCGTCTTCTCACCATATGAAGGAGCCGGTGCATCAGCCTGTAGCCCATCTCCCAATCCTCTTCGATCATTCTGAACAGAGTTTTCGCTTTGATTCTCAACACCTCACATGGTTCACCGCAGACCGTGTCCACGGTGAAATTCTGATCACCCAGCAGGGCCGACCAGCCAAAAGAATAGCCCGCTTTGACCGTCCCCACCGAGATCGTCACCTTATCCAGAACCCGCTGCTCGAGTAAAATCTTGCCTCGCTTGAGCGAATAGAACATGTCGGCGCGCTCACCGCTGCGAAAAATCATATCCCCCTCGGGGAATCGCAGCAATTCCATCTCCGGCAGCAGTTTCTTGATCATTTCATCGGTCAAATGATTAAAGATTACGATATCTTTTAAATCCTTTCGTGAGATCATGTGGTTCTCCCCCGCACTGGATGATATTGGCAACCCCGTCGCTGACTCCCTTACGGGATAGTTCAAACAATCGTTGACCGTTATTGTACGAAATAGAGCCCAGTCAGCAGAAATACGACTGCCGCAACACTTATGCCCAGCGGCACCACTCCATTTCTGATAAGCCCGCCGAGCTTTTCATCGAGCTGCTTCCGTCTCTGATCCGAAAGCCGCATCAGGTTCCAAAGCGGCACCAACAGAACTTCCAAAATACCCGCAGCACCTCTTTCGGCCCAGGCCGCTGCTCTGGCTGTCAAGTCCTTGACGAAAATCCTCTCACCCGCCTGGTTCATGCGGTTCAGCACCATTTCTGCCATCCGGCTGAAGCGCAGCGCACCAATTCGGTAAAACCAGTCCGTGTCCAGGTTGATGGCCCGCATTTCAGCGGGGTAGTACCCGGAGAGGATCAACAGGCAGAATGCCAGAGCCCCAAACAGCAGGAGTTGCAGCTGACCAACCACATGGGCCCCGGTGTAGGGGATATAGTCGACCGGATACGGCAGGATCGCATAGAGCGGATAAGGGTAGACCCCCAGAAAAACGCACAGGAAGGCAGCGATCCCCATACCGATCATCATGTTGCGCGGCGGTTCCTGGGCCCGGATTCCTGCATCATGTCCAAAGAACATAAAATAGGGAACCTTGATGCCGGCGTGATGAAATACCCCTGCCGAGGCGAACTGCAGCATGAGCCAGACGATGACGAGCTTGTTGTGGGCGGCGGCGCTGATAATCATCGATTTGGAGACAAAACCGCTGAACAGCGGAAAGGCCGAAATCGAGGCTGCGCCCACCACGCAGAACAGACAGGTAAGGGGCATGGTTTTATACAGCCCCCCAAGATCGGTGCAGCGAATTCTGCCGGTCACCTGCAGCACCGATCCGGCGGCCATAAACAGCAGCGCCTTATAGAGAATGTGGCAGAAAGCGTGGGCCACCGTGCCATTTATTGCCAGCGCCGTTCCGATTCCTATACCGCACATCATGAAACCCACCTGGTTGATCAGGCTGTAAGCCAGCACCCTGCGAATATCATTTTCCAGCACCGCATAAAATATCGGGATCGCCGTCATTACCGCCCCGAGCCAGATAAGCAGTTCGGTACCTGGAAACATTCTGGCCATCAGGTAGACGGCACTCTTGGTGGTAAAGGCGCTGAGGAACACGGCCCCGGGCACGGTTGCCTCCGGATAGGCGTCGCTGAGCCAGGGATGCAGCGGCGGAATTGCCGCATTAACCGCGACACCGACAAAGATGAGGTAAGAATCGATGGTGCTCAGACCAATATAGTCGAATCCTGTCGATCCAGTGCGGTTGACATAAAGAATCACCCCTGCCAGCAGGAAGAGACCGCCCACTATATGAACCAGTATATAGCGCATTCCTGCAGCCTGGCTGGCTTTGGTCCGCCTGGCCAGGATCAGGAAGGTGGAGGCGACGGCCATGATCTCCCAGAAGATATACAGAGAAAACACATCGCCGGCCAGGGTCACGCCCAGAGCACCGCCGGCGTATCCGAATGCCGCACAATACTGAAGATCATCCTCCTCTCCGAGTGCATAGATGACCCCCAGCAGACAAACGATGCAGAAGATATAGCCAAAGACCCGGCTGAGGCTGTCGATCCTGGTCAGAATCAACTGATTTTCGAGTATGTGGAAACTCCAGTAGGCACCGTTGGGAGTGTTCAGAAGAGTGAAAAACGCCAGAATTGGCAGGATCAGCATGAACCACGATTTCAGAGCCCCCTTGAGCCAGGGGATCATGATCGCTCCGCCGATCAGCAGCAGGGCCGGCGGGAATCCGATTATCTGTTCCGGTATGCTCATTTACACCACAGGTTTAAAACGTCAGTTCCGCCTGCCCAAATATGCTCAAGATCAAGGCGCGAATAAAAAGACATTTTTCGGGCTTCCTTATAACTTTTCATAGTAGTCCTCATCCCGCTTGACCCAGCGCCGCAACAATTTGGCGATGAATATCAGCAGAACGCAGGAGACAAAGCCATAGGCCGCAAAGAATTCCGGCGCATCTTCCCAGGGAAATTCCCCGTGTTTGTGAATAAACGGGTCGATGATCAGCAGAAGAATCAGGCAGCCGTAGAAGAACAGCAGAAAGCGCTTTACGTTTCTGGGATTGTCGAAAACCGTCAGCTCTTTTTTCATCTCATCCCCCTCACTGGAGCAAAGCCCAGCCGAATATCACCACCAGATAGATAATGCCCACCGCCAGCACGAGGTAGAACGCCCTCCGGTAACCGGGCACCGGCTTATGTTCGAGAATCATCTTTTCAGCCTGCTCTTTCACTTTACCTAACCTCCCGTAATTGCCTGAACCCCCAGCCGGGCCAGTCTCAGAAACGGCTGGGGGTAAAAAAACAGAGCTATCGAAATCAGCGCCGTCAGCAGCGGAGGCACGAGACACCAGGTGGGCGCTTCGGCCATCGGACCCTCGAACATCGACTCTGACGGGCTGCAGAAAAAGGCGCGATAGACGATTGGCAGAAAATAGGCTGCATTCAGCAGCGAACTCACCAGCAGGATGCCAAGCATCAGAAACTGACCCGCCTCAACGGTACCGAGTGCGAGATGCCATTTACTGATGAACCCGCCGCAGGGAGGCAAGCCGATCACGCTCAAGGCCCCGATAAAAAAAGCCGACATGGTCAGGGGCATCCGCTTGCCGATACCGACCATTTGGCTGATGCTGGTGACCCCCGTGGCAATGAAAATCGCCCCGGCACAGAAAAACAGGGTAATCTTACCGAACGCGTGCATGCCGATGTGCAGCAGCCCGCCGACCATGCCGCTTTTGGAAAGCAGCGCGACCCCGAGGATAATGTAGGAAAGCTGGCCAATGGTGGAAAAGGCCAGCCGTCGCTTCAATCCATCAGCATTCAGGGCGATCAGCGAAGAAACGATAATCGTCAGTGCCGCAACCCCACAGATGAGAGTAGAAAGCTCCAGGCTGTCGAGCCAGCCGATACCGAAAATTCCGGTCAGCATTCTGACCACGGAAAAGACCCCGACCTTCACCACCGCCACCGCGTGCAGCAATGCACTCACTGGGGTCGGCGCCACCATGGCAGCCGGCAGCCAGGCATGAAAGGGCATCACCGCCGCCTTGGCGAAGCCGAACACAAAGAGGAGCACCAGAAAAGATGCCGCCGGTCCACTGATCCGGTCCGCCACAATTCCCTGGGAGGTGAATTCCAGGGTTCCCGTTTTGAGGGCAATAAAAAGCATGGCCGGCAGGATCATGCCGATCGAGCTGCCCAGGATAAAAAACAGGTATTTACGGCCGGAACTTCGCGCCTCCTCGTCCTGATGATGGGTAACCAGGGGATAGGTGGAGAGGGTGAGCAGCTCATAGAACAAATAAAGGGTCAGCAGATTGGCTGAGAAGGCAACCCCGACGGTGGCCGACAGCGACAGTGCAAAGAAGCTGAAATAGCGCGTCTGGTCATGTTCGTGGAGGCCGCGCATGTAGCCGATGGAGTAGACCGAGGTGACGATCCAGAGAAAAGAAGAGACCAGGGCGAACAACATTCCCAGCGCATCAACTCTGAGCTGGAGTGCAAAACCCGGCAGCACCTCGGCCAGGGTAAACTCGATCTGGGTCCCGGCCAGAACCAGGGGCAGCATGGAGGCGACGATCAGAAATTTCAGGGCCGCTCCGGTCAGGGTCCACATCTCCCTCAGGTTGGGCGAACCCCGGGCGAAGATAATGAGGGGTATCACCAGAACCGAGGCCAGGATTGCCAGCAGCGGTCTGATTGATCCAATCGTTTCCATCGCCTCAGCTCGAAGATTTTCTTATTTATTCACGGCCTGCTCTGGTCCAACCCGGCCATCAGGACTATTCCCCTAGCCAAGCACTGGCGGCAGTGCCTGATGGATTACCCGGGTGACAATCTGTCCCGACAAGAGCCCCAGCACCAGCAGCAGCAGCGCCGTGGTCACAAGGGCAAAGAGCATTTCCACCGGGGCTTCCTGCACGGTCGGCGCATCATAACCTGGTTCCACCGGCGCCGAATGAGGTTCCCTGCCCGGGACGAAAGACTCAAAATAGCCGATCTCAAAACAGCGGAAGAAAAGGACCACATTGACCAGACTGCTGACGATCAAAGCCATGACAAAGCCATAATGCCCGGCCTCGATCCCCCCCGATATCAGATACCATTTACTGAAGAAACCGCAGGTTGGCGGCACCCCGATCAGCGACAGTCCACCCAGCACCATGGCAGCCATGGTCAGGGGCATCTTCTTAAACAATCCCCTGAGACTTGAGAGTCTATCATCATCCGTCCTGCTGGTAATTGCAGCAACGGCCATGAACACGCATAAGGTCATCACCGCATCGTTGATGATATGCAGGACCGCGCCACTCATTCCGGCCTTGTTGCCGAGCCAGAACCCCCCTACCATATAGCCGACCTCGGCAACCACGATATAGGCCAGCATCTTTTTCAGGCGGCGTTGAGAAAGGGCCATCAGCGAGCCGCCGGTGATGGCCAACACCGCAAGCCACACTATGGGCTCCCGTACCGCTATCAGGTTGAAGGCAAAATCGAAGGTGAAGATTGTCAGGGCCACCCGAACCATTGCATAGATCATCACTTTAGTGGTCAGGGGAGCAACCAGACTGCTGACCGCCGAAGGTGCGTAGGTGTATGCGTTGGGAAGCCAGCCGTGCAGCGGGAAAAGTGCCATTTTAAGAAAAAGACCGCCCATGCAGAGCAGGAATGCCAGCACGATCGCCTTTGATGGCCACAGATTGGGAAGAATCCCGGCGATATCGACCATATTCAGCGAGCCGGTCAGCACATAGAGGATACCTACCCCGAACAGGTAGAGACTGGCGCCGATGGTTCCCATGAGCACATAGTTCAGCCCTGACAGCGAGGCCCTGCCTGAACCCATGCCGATCAGCGCATAGCCTGTGAGCGAGGCTATTTCGAGAAGGACGAAGAGGTTGAAGGCATCACCGGTTATGAGGATGCCGAAGAGCCCGGTGATGAACAGCAGATAGAGTGCATAGAACGCCCCTACCTTGTCCTGGAATTCAGTTTCTGCGGATCTTCTGCTGCCCACCAGGTTAAGAAATGCGACCAGCGCCACCACGACCAGGATGAGACCATTGAGATGATCCACTCGAAAGACGATGCCCACAGGCGGCGGCCAGCCACCAAGGCGGTATTCAATCACGCCGTGGGTCAGGACCTTCTGAAAGAGGCTGACGGAGGCACCACATACCGCCATTGCGGCAGCAACCGAGAATGGAAAACAGAGTTTATCGTTGAACCACCACACCGCGGTCACGAGCAGAGCGGCTAAAAGCGGTACCCCGACGACTATGGCTGGTAGATGTTCTGTCATACCATCCATCGGTACATGGCGACGCCCCCGTTCTTGGCAGTTTAAAAATCAGCCGGAACTGTCTTTTATGTCCGGCTCATCCCCGATAATCTTTTTTTGAATTTCGTCCTCTTCGAGAGTTCCGTAGTTAAAATAGATCCTCATGGCCAAGGCCAGTGCGACCCCCAAAGTAGCCACCGAGACGACGATGGCGGTGAGCATCAACACATGCGGAAGAGGATTGATGTAATCGACGGCGTGCACCGCATGTACGCTCTGCCCGTGGCCGTGTTCAATAATCGGCAGGGTTGCACCCCTTTTGGTCCCGATGGACACATAGAAGAGTATTATTGCGGTCTGGAAGATATTCATGCCGATGATTTTCTTGACCAGGTTCTTCTTGGCGATCATTGCATAGAGACCGATCGCAATCAGCACGACCACCGCCCAGTAATTATATTTGGCGATTATCAGCGCGCTGATCGTTTCCATGCTACAGGCCCTCCTCCTGGGTGCCGGCCGAGGCGAGGTTGTAATAAATCCAGACCATCACCGCAGCAACCGCAATTCCCACGCCTATTTCAACTATCAGGATGCCATACGACCTGGCGCTGACCGGATCGAGGCCGGGGAAAGCCGACAGCCCGCTGTAGTTGAGAAATCCCGCCCCGAGCAGCATGCAGAGCAGCCCGGTACCCAGGTAGATGAGTACCCCGCCCGATCCGAGCAGGGCACTGCTTCTCTCGCTCAACCGCCGGGTTGTACTGCGCAGATTGTTGGAAATGGCAAACAGGATGATTGCCGCCCCGAAAATCACCCCTCCCTGGAACCCTCCGCCGGGGCTGTGGTGACCGTGGGCAATTACATAGAGTGCAAACAACTGGACGAACGGCACCACCAGCCGGCAGGTCATGTTGATAATCACGTCGCTGGGCACCCAGACACTGTCGATACGTTCAAACTCTTTGCTTTCTTCCGGAAGCCGTCCTCCCTTTTCGATTCGCAGGGTGAGGCCGGTTGCCAGGTGGCGGTAGAAACGCGCCTTCGGGGCTGAACCTTTACGCTCAGGTACGCGAAGCAAAAAGAAACAGGCCAGCCCGGCGGAAAAAATCACGGCGGTTTCGAACAAGGTGTCATAGCCTCGATAATCTGCCAGGATCGCGGTCACGATGTTGGGGACCGAGGTGTCCTCCA
>CBFCWR010000102.1:0-9547 GCA_965601575.1 uncultured Desulfofustis sp.
TCGAGCGAGGCCTGTTGCTCCACCCTTTCGAAAATCGCTGACACCGGCTCCCTGGTCTTTTCGAGTTCGTAGAGAATTTTTATGGCCGCACCGCGGGGAGTCATTTTCATGGGGATGACTTTGACAATATTGAGACCGGGATGGGCCCCAGGCTCTTAGGAATAAACCAGCCTGAGTGATCATCAATCGGACGTTGATGAGCCAGTATAATCATCATTGACAGGGAGAGCGAGCAATCAGATGTTGAGCACGGGGAGAAAAATGTTACCGCGTCTGGACAGTGGTCCACCTTGCTGTTAAGTTACTTATTTAAAATCTGGCATACGCAGGAGACAGGGACTGATGATCAGGATGAGATGCATTGGTCGCGCCGGGCGATTCATTGCGGCCATCATGTGTACGACGCTGCTGACTGTCGTGGGCGCATCGGCGTACACCCTGGACCAGGTGCGGCTTCGTGATGAATTATTGTGCGGAGTAGCATCCGATCTTCCCGGTTTCTCCAAAGCTGATCCCGAGGGCACCTGGCACGGCCTCAATGTCGATATCTGTCGGGCAGTCGCCGCCGCGGTGCTCGGAGACAGCGCTAAGGTCAGATTTGTACCGCTCAATCAGAATGATGCGATCACCGCATTGCTTTCCGGGGAAGCGGACCTTTTATCGATGAATCTGGGCTGGAATCTGAGTTACGATACTTCTGTGGGTATTCATTTCTGCGGTGTCAGCTTCTATGACGGTCTGGGATTCATGTTGCCGGCCAAAAGCGAGGTCGGCAGTGCCCTGGAGCTGGGAAACAGCTCAATCTGTCAAGATCCCGTGGGGCCGGTCGAAGCAGGGCTCGATAAGTTCTTTACCAGTCACAATATGATCTACAGGAAGGTGGAATTCGATAGTGAAGAGGCCTTCAGGGCGGCGATACAGTCAGCTCAGTGTGGGGTGATCAGCGGTAATGTATCGCGTCTTGCTATTCTGCGCATGGGGGTGTCGCAGCCTGAATCGTATCAGATACTCCCGGAAACAATTTCAAGAAGACCTTTAGGACCCGCAGTGCGTCAAGGTGACGACGGCTGGTTCAATGTCGTTCGCTGGGTACTTTTCATCCTCAAGATAGCAGAAGATGAAGGCGTGTCATCAGCCAATCTTGAAACAATGAAAATGAGCTCCGACCCGGAGATCAGGAAGCTTCTGGGCCTCGAGGGTATCAAAGGTACCGGACTCGGACTGAGCGACGACTGGGTAATACAGGTCATCAGCCAGGTCGGCAACTACGGTGAAATTTTCGAACGTACCCTGGGCCGTAATTCACCGATCAGGATGGAGCGCACCCTCAACGAAATATGGAGTCGCGGCGGACTCCACTATGGGCCGGCCATCGATTAGCCTGAAACAATCACAGGCCCCATGACCGCGACCGCGGGTTGGGAATATCATTTTTTCATAAACATCAGGTAACACTCTATCCTCATGCATATCCACTGGCTGCAGCATGTTCCCTTTGAGGGACTTGGAATAATCGACACCTGGGCTGCCGCCAACGGTCACACTTTGAGCTGCACTAGATTCTGGAAAGGGGATGTGCTGCCGGCCCCTGATGCCATGGACATGCTCGTAGTCATGGGAGGGCCGATGGGGGTTAATGATGAGGCAGAGTATCCGTGGTTGCAGCAAGAGAAGGCGTTTATACGTCAGGCCTTTGAATATGAGCGGGTGATTCTGGGAATATGTCTCGGTGCCCAGTTGCTGGCTTCAGTCTGTGGTGCCTCAGTCAATGCCCACCGAAAGAAAGAAATAGGATGGTTTCCCGTCACCCTGGACCCTGGTGCTCCCGCCTGGGTGAAAAATATCGTTCCGCCGGAAATTACCGGATTTCATTGGCATGGCGACACCTTTGAAATTCCCGAAACTGCCGAATTGATTTTCTCCAGTACTGCCTGTAAAAATCAGGGTTTTGTCATCGGGGACAGAATAATCGGCCTGCAGTTTCATCCGGAGATGACCAGAGAGGGCGTCGCGGCTCTTACGGATAACTGCCGTGATGAGCTTATTTCCTCGACCTGGGTGCAGACGGAGCAGCAGATCCTTGCGGGGCGCCACCACCTGGCAGCTGCCAACAGGATCATGGAGAAATTACTGGTTCACTGCGCTCGATGTGCTGCCGGTGCGTGAGAAAGGCTTCAGATTTCCGTGATCGAATCGAATAGATCACTGTCCGCTTCTATCTTAGCCCGGTTACCAATGATCGCCCGGTAGCGGTTGTCGGTCATGGTCCTGATCCCGCTCGCGAATGAGCGCAAATCATCCACGGTGGTGGAGGTTATTTCCTGAAGCCGCTGCCTTTTGTGCTCTGGGGTAATATTGCAGAGATAATCGTTTCGGGCAGTTGCGCCTTTTGCGGCAGCGCTCTGGTGGGGATCAAAATTCCCATAAGTACCGATGATCAATTGTTCCAGAGCCTGGCGGGATAAATCAATTTCGGCGACCACTTCTGGAAGCCGATCATAGGCATCATAGGTTTTCCTGACCTGCGGGTCCCGGTAACTGATCATTGCCAGGTTGCCGGTGATAGAGCTGAACTGGATAAAACAGCCGTAAGCGCCGCCGATCTGCCGCACGCTGTTCCACAAATAGTCCCGCGAAAGATAGGTCTTCAATACCTCGAATGAGCCCTTGTAACCAGTACCGGACTCAAACAGATTACCGCCCTGGACGGCAAAAACGACCTCGGCAGCGGTTATAAACGCTTCGTCGCGAACGAAATCTGGGGCAGGGGAGGCATCGGCTTGACTGACCGGCCGGTCAGCAATTGCATCCACAAGGCGCTGTCCGGTGGACTTGAAAAGTTCAATTTCCTGGGCTTCTCCGGTGAAAGAGATAACCATATTAGCTCGGTTGAGCACGAGTTCAGACAGTCGTTCGAGTGTGGATAAAAATGCATCCTCCTGACCCTGATACCCCAGAGCCAATTCTTTGAGCCTTCGGTACGCGGATACACCGCTGTATGACTCCTGATATCTACCTGCAAGACTGAGGTGGGAAAACACCCGTGTGGACGCCAGTCCATACCCCTCGCTCTGGGTGGAGTGCTCTGCCCAGGCGAATTCACGGCGGACGATTTCGGCGATGCGGCCTCGATCTCTCAGGGAAAGATCTGAGAAAATCTGGCTCAATAGATCAATACCCCGTTCCAGATATTCGGGCAGCATCTTCACATTGATCCACAGAATCGGACGAACCGAGTCCGGTTCTCCATAGGTCGTATAGGTGTTGATCGAATGATTCAAGCCGCCGGTACAGGTGGCGGTCTCCTTGGCGAACTGCATGTAGTCAAGCTTGCTGGTACCTATTTCAGTGGTGATCGTCCCGAAAAGGTCAAGTAATGGAAAGTAGTCGGTGGGTACATGGGAGAG
The DNA here is from genome assembly GCA_965601575.1 of uncultured Desulfofustis sp. GTDB lineage: Bacteria > Desulfobacterota > Desulfobulbia > Desulfobulbales > Desulfocapsaceae > JABDQA01. Next base: position 3,408 of record CBFCWR010000102.1, read on the forward strand.
ATCGAAGCCAATGTCCAGATAGGAGATGCGGTTGGTCGGCAGCTCGCTGATCAGCGCTTGCTGGTTGAAAAGCAGTTCAGGGCTGGCGACATGAAAGTCAACCTGGGCGGGGAGATCGGTTAATTTCAGTTGTGGCAGTCTGGCAAGGGTGGCATCATCATTGGCGTGCTGCTGCCGAGCTATGAGTTCCTTGGTACGGGCCACCAGCGAATCCAGTTCCTTCGGGTCAAGACCGCGCTCGTAATGGTCAATGCGCTCCTGTTCCTCTTGTGCCGTCAGTCTGTTTTTCTCAGGGTCTGGTTCAAGTGCCACGGTTACCGTGGACGGATTGTCGATCAGATAGTCCTTGATCAGCTCTTCGAAGTAATTCTCAGCAAATGCTTTTTTACGGATTGATTTGAGCACCTCTTCATTTTGCAGCGCCTCAAATGGGTCGGTTCCATACTTGAAGGCCGCAAGTGACTTGCTGAGCAGATCGAGTCCGCGCTGGGCCTTACTCGCATCCTCACGCACACCGAATTCGTATTTATTTAATTCGGCCACAAGTAGATCGCGGGCCAGTCCCTCGGTAACAATTTCTTCGAGTGTGTGTCGATAGAGTTTGGAAAATGTCTCCAAGTGTTTCTTTTCACTTCCCACCAGGTAGGTGATCATAACCGTGTTGAAACATGAGGAGGCTAAATAGAGGCCGCCAAAATCCTTACATATTCCGGCAGCCAATATTTTGTTTTTCAGGGGTGAACCATCGGAGTTGAACAGGATATTGGCAATGATTTGAAAGGCACCATTCTTTTCCCGGTCGGAGACTGTCCCGACATGGGTCCCAACCGCCAGATAGGTGCGCTCTTTGGTATCTGCTGATTCAACCCCATAGCGGTCGGTAATGGTCACGGGGCTGGTGATCATGGTGCCAAGATCGACGGTGGAGCGCTCCGCTCTGGAGTCGAATTTGCTCAGAAAGCGATCGTGTAAAAATTCAAGTTCGTCCTTCAGTGGCGCATCACCATAGACAAACAGGGTACAGTTGCTCGGGTGATAGTGTGTGCGATGAAAATCGCAAAATTGTTCGTAACTCAGATCTGGAATGACTCTGGGATCTCCACCCGATTCATGGGCGTAGGTCGAGCCCGGCATCAGACCGCCAAAAATGTGATGAAAGATGAGCCTGATCGGATCTGAAAAGGCGCCTTTCATTTCATTGAAGACGACACCTTGAAACTGCAGTGGACTTTCGAGGTTTTCCTTGTGATAGTGCCACCCCTCCTGCTCAAATGTTTCGGGTTCGAGAAGCGGGTTGAAAACCACATCGCAATAGACATCCATCAGGTTGAAGTATTCCTTGAGGTTGCGAGTGGCAAATGGATAATAGGTGATGTCGGCGCCGGTCATGGCGTTGAGAAAGGTCATCAGTCCGCCTTTGTTCATCTCGCCGAACACGTCCTTGACTGGATATTTGCGCGACCCCATCAGCACCGAGTGCTCTAGGATATGAGCCACTCCAGTTGAATCTGTGGGGGTGGTGTTGAAAGCGGCACCAAAGGTCTTGTTGGTATCACCGTTTTTTATCGCCAGCAGAGGGCACCCGAGGCTGTGTTCGAACAGATGCACGTCTGAGCCAATTTCTTCGATGTAGTGGTGCCGTTTGAGTTTGAAATCTGCGATGGTAGTTTCCACACGAGTCTGCATAGTCGTATCTCTGGAGTTAACGATTAACTGATTAGAATGTTTTTTCCGAGTCAAGCAGCAGAGTAACCGGTCCGCTGTTACACATGCTCACCTCCATCATTTCCTGGAATCGGCCGGTGGCTGTGCTGATTTTGTGGGCCTTAACCAGTTCAATAAACTTCCGGTACAAGGCATCCGCCTTCTCAGGCGGCGCTGCGGAAGAATAGCCGGGCCGCCTGCCTTTTCGGCAGTCCCCGTAAAGGGTGAATTGGGAGACAATAAGCATCTCTTTACCGATATCGACCAAGGAGCGATTCATTTTGCCGTTTTCATCCTCGAAGATTCTCAAGTGCACTATTTTATCGGCCATCCACCTCGCCTCGTGCTCGCTGTCCTCAGAATGGACGCCGAGCAACACCACGAGACCGTGCTCAATTGATCCGACCGTCTCGCCCCGGACCATCACCGAAGCCTTGGAAACCCTTTGCACTACTGCTCTCATGGCGACAAACACCTCTCATATTATTTGCTCTGATTGGCTGATGACAGACATTATTTGAAAACCTGCCCATACATAGCTGATTGATTATTGTGAGGCGCGGGGTGCCCTTGTTGTTTGCAGCCCGGAAAGGTAAGATGAAACCTCACTTTGTTGAAGAAAACAAGTGGAGATCCATCATGCTCATAAAAGCGCTTGACCACCTTGTGCTCACAGTTTCCGATATCGCCGCTACCTGTGAGTTTTACGAGCGGGTTCTCCAATGCGAAATTGTCACCTTCGGCGACAATCGCACATCCTTGCGATGTGGCGATCAGAAAATCAACCTGCACCGGTCAGGAGCGGAATTTTTCCCATGCGCCGGGCAACCGACACCGGGGTCGGCCGATCTCTGCTTCATTACAGATACAGCAATCGATGAGCTTATCGACCATCTGAACAATTGCGGGGTGGCGATTGAAGAGGGGCCCGTGGAACGAACCGGTGCCAGGGGGCCGATCCGCTCAGTGTATTTTCGTGATCCGGACCAGAACCTGATTGAGTTGAGTAATCATTTGTAATAGTCCGCCTCAACTGGTGAACTTCAGGCGAGACGTGCATGGCGCACGCCAATTGGGGTCTCGGTGAGCTGGACGGCAGTAATGAGGCAGTGGTTGACCTATCGCCTATAGTACAGATATCTACATGGAAAAATAGAGAAGCGGCGAGTCCCCGGCTCAGGGAGATTTAAATTCTACTACTACCGCGGTTATGTTGTCGGTGCCACCGTTGAAATTAGCCTGGTCAATCAGCATGGTCGCTTTGATTTCGGGCTCCAGCTCATGGGAAAGGATTTCCTCGATCTGGTCTTTAGGCACCAGCGAGGAGAGTCCGTCGGTGCAGAGCAGGAAGACATCGCCCGCCTGCACGTCGCTGCCAATCATATCAACCTCAAGCTTCTCACCGCTGCCGACAACCCGGAGAATAAGGTTTTTCAAGGCGTGATTGTCGATCTGTTCCTGACTTATTATACCCAGGTCTGCCTGTTCCTGGACAAAAGAATGGTCGGTGGTCAGTTGCACCAGTTCCGAGCTGCGTAGTCGGTAGGTTCTGCTGTCACCCACGTGTCCGATGAGGACTCGATCGTTCAGGTAAACCAGCAGTTCAGCTGTGCAGCCCATACCTTTGTGGGAAGGTTTTTGATCGACATGGGAGAGGATTCGCTCATGGGCAGATTGAAAGCATTCGACGATCAGTTCGGTGAGCAAAGCATCAGTCAAGCGGTGGGTTGGGGTGGTGGCGAAAAGCTCAATCACCGTATCCCGAAAAAAGGCACTGGCCAACTCTCCGGCGGCTTCACCCCCCATGCCGTCAGCGACGAGGAAGTAGCCATCTTCATTGTTGACAAGACATGAGTCCTCGTTATATGAACGTACTAATCCCCTGTCACTTTCACAACATGCGCTGATTTGAAAGGTTGGCTTCATCGTCCGGAAGGCTCTTTGATCAACAGGAGTTGTGCCGCTATCTGAAATATGAGTGTATAAGATAGGAAACGTTGCTATTATCGGCGGAAGGATAATAAAAATGGATGACGCGGGCAATCATTTTATAATCAGCCACAGGCAGACAGCGATGACCGGCCGGTATTTACAGGAAGTTGTTTTCCTTCCTATGCGGGGAAGCGAATGGGTATGGTAAAGCCCATACAATTCGGAGAGAAGTACCTTCTGCTCGACCAGATCGGTTCCGGCGGAGTGGCCGAAGTATTTCGGGGCAAGCTTACCCGGGACAAAGGTTTCGAGAAACTGATCGTTATCAAGAAACTTCTGGCTGAGCACAACAGCGATCGGGAGATGGTCGACATCTTCATCCGTGAAGCCCGCCTGGCCGCATTGCTCCAGCACGAAAATATTGCCGCCACCTACGATTTCGGCGAGATTGAAGGCGAGTATTTCCTGGCTATGGAATACCTGTTCGGCAAGAACCTGCATTCGGTGATGGTTCGAGCCAGACAGCAGACCGAGCTTTTCGGGCTCAGTGAAGCGCTGGTAATTGGTTCAAAGATCTGCGAGGGCATGGAATATGCTCACAACCTAGCAGACCTGCAGCATAAACCGCTTAACATTGTCCACCGGGACCTGACCCCCCACAATATTTTCATTACCTATGGGGGCAAGGTTAAAATCCTCGATTTCGGGGTCGCCAAAGCAGAGCTCTTTGATAATAAAACCAGGGAAGGAGTGGTAAAGGGCAAAATATCCTACATGTCGCCGGAACGGCTCTCGGGTGAAGATGTCGATAGCCGGTCGGATATATTTTCCATAGGCATCCTGCTCTATGAGATGATTGCCCGACAAAGAATGTATCAGGGAGACACCGCGGAGCTGATCAGAAAGTGTTTGACCGCAGACTACGATAATTTAAAAAACATCCGACCGGAGCTCGATCCTGCCGTTTTCCACATTCTGGATAAAGCACTCGCCGTTGAGATTGATCAGCGCTACCAGAGCTGTGCCCAAATGCAGTCCGACATTGATGAACTGCTCTTTCAGATGAGGCAGCGCAGTGGCCACCAGCTTTTAAAGGGTACGATCCAGGGCCTTTTTGCCGACGAGTACGAAACTGAGCATAAAAAGGTCGCCGGGATACTCAGCATCGATGATGAGCCCAACGAACTGCGCGACCAGACCGACATTGCCATCGTCAGAGACCAACCGATGGTTGATGCAGAGGCAGCTGATGACAAGACGTCGATGCTGCTGCATCGTCCTCCTGCACATCTCGCCACACTCTACTGGTCTCGTCTCAGAGCGCGGGCGGAGGATCTTTTTGAGGTAGTTTCAAGCAGTGCGGTTCGAAACCGATTCCTCATCCCTATGGCGATCGTCGCAACAGTGTTTGTCGTGCTTTTCACCATCACCCTGCTTTTCTCTCCGGAAGAGCAGGAGGAGCCGGTACCAGCGTCCACAACAGAGAAAGCGGTTGAAGAGCCGCTGGAGGCAGAACCGACTCCTCCTGAAGCAGCTCCGGAACAGAAAGATCCTGCAGAAGACACCGAAGCGACCGTGGAGTCGACGGTTTCCGTCGAAGCGTCGAGCGCGCAACAGACTCCGCCGGGTGAGCAGATGAACACTGAGCCGCCGATCAAAGAGACACGAACTGAGGTTGTCGATGAGAAAGCACCCACTCTGGAAGCGGCGGCACCAGTTCAGCCCGTGGTACCGGAAGCCACCAAAGTCCCGGTTCTGAAAAAGCAGGAAATGAAGAAAAAGAAGCCCGTCTCTGAAGCGGCCCCCCGTCCGCTGACACCGGTGGCCCAGGCAGAAGACAAGGAACCCAGGGTTATAGAGATGCCGTCTGCTCGAACCGAACAGAGCCGAGCGGCAGTAAATTTTGAAGCACGGACCCAGGAACTGGCTAAACAAAAACAATTGGCGTCTCTACATGCCAAAGCTCGGGAAGCAATGAAGCAGGGGCGGCTGATTCAGCCGCCTGAGCAGAGCGCCCAGGGGTATTTCAACGAGATTCTGTTTCTTAAGCCCACTGACAACACTGCGGTGGAAGGGCTCAAGCTCATTTGCGAAAAATACAGTTCCCTGGCGGAAGAGTCGCTGGCGGCCAAGCAGTTTGACCGGGCTGAGGATTTTGTAGCTGACGGCCTAAGCGTGATTCCTAATTATCGACGGCTGATGGCTATCAAAAAACGTATCGAGCCGGAACGGCAGGAACACATCTACGAGCTTTCCGAGAAGGCCCGACTCTGCCTGGAGGCCAATAAGCTCTCTACGCCGGCCGATGACTCCGCTTACTTTTATTACAGCGAGATTGCCCGGCTGGATCCGCAAAGTGGCGTGGTCCGCAAAGGAATGAAGGATATTGCCGATGGGTACGCCAGGATGGCAGAGGAAGCCTACAGGGATTTTGACTATAAACAAGCGGAGGTCTATGTCAGACGGGGACTGCAGATTATCCCCGATCACTATTATCTGCTGTC
>CBFCWR010000103.1:0-9526 GCA_965601575.1 uncultured Desulfofustis sp.
GATTGCCGCGCCGACCCTGGTCCTGGTGGGCGAAGGCGATCCCGCCTGCACCGTCGAAGCGGCAGAAGTGCTGCACCAAGGAATTTCACATTCCCAACTGGTGATCATTCCCGAGGCTGCCCACCTTCCCAATATCGAGCAGAGGGATCGTTTCAACGAGCTACTGGTGAATTTTCTCGATCAGCAGCAGTGAGGAATCAATAGATCTCCTTCACCTTGTGCTTGAACCAGATATCGCTCGGCGCCCTCTTCTTCTTTTTCCTGCGCGTGCCGAGATCCGGCGCATCGAACGGCAGCCGCTCGTAGTCTATCTGGCTGAGCAGATGGGAGATGCAGTTGAGCCTGGCCTTTTTCTTGTTGTCGGCCATTACCCGATACCAGGGTGCGTGCGTGGAGCTGGTTTCCCTGATCATCCGGTCATAGACTTCAGTGTATTCGTGCCAGCGCTGGAATGACTCCACATCCATCGGGCTCAGCTTCCACTGGCGCCGCGGATCATTGAGCCTTCTCTTGAATCGTTTTTCCTGCTCCTTGGCCGATACATCGAAAAAGTATTTGATCAGGATGATGCCCGCTTCGACCAGGTATTGCTCAAAACTGGGAGTGTTGGCGAGGAAGTTCTCGTATTCCTTCTTGGTGCAGAAACCCATGACCTTCTCGACGCCGGCCCGGTTGTACCAGGAGCGGTCGAAAAGAATCACTTCACCGGCTGCCGGCATGTGATTGATATAGCGCTGCATGTAAAGTTGCGTCTTCTCCCTTTCGTTTGGTGCAGGCAGGGCGACTATCCTGAATACCCGGGGACTGACCCGCTCGGTGATCCGCTTGATCACGCCCCCTTTGCCGGCCGCATCGCGCCCCTCAAACACCACCACGACCCGCAGGCCCTCTGTTCTTACGAAGCGTTGCAGCAGGCAGAGCTCCGCCTGCAGCCTGTTCAGTTCTTTCTCGTACTTCTCGTCTGTCAACACCTTGTCGCCCATGGGTTTCCCTCCAGAAAAGTTTGTCTGCTAAAATGCTGTGTCAGCTTAATGAATCGGACCTCGGGTCAACAATATGCACAAACAAGCGAATTACGAGTGAGACTCAGCTGTGTCTATCCGGTGGTGCCATCATCTTCAGGGCGTCGGGCAAATGTTCTGGTTGACGGCGCTACTATAAAAAGTCAGGGCAATGGTTCTTCCACGGCGGAGGCGGTGTGCAGTTTCCACATTATTTTTAGACAAAACGAGCAAGAATCTTAGAATTTGTCTTGTGGTTTTGAAGCCGTTTGCAATTGTATGAAACCGCGGCACAGGACCCATTGGCTGCTGTCTGGGAAATTAATCTTTATTGGGCGCACTGGTTTTATATTCAATGTCTTGGCAAGAAATAAAACAATGGCTGCATGAACGCCACCTGGAAAACGAGGTGCTCGATCACCTGGTGGAGATGGTCGATCCACAGATGAAAAAAGTGCGCGGCCACCGCAATATGCTGCGGGAACCACTGAGCATCTGCAAGCAGTACGGCGAAAATCTGGCAGCAGGCATTGCCGGCCCGATTCTCGCTGACCGGGAAAAATGGTCCGCCTCTCCACAGTTAAAAGCCCTGTTTGCCGGATCAGATAACCCGGAGCAGCTGCTCGCTGCCGAACAGGGGGCGGAACCTGCCAGCTATCTGCTGTTGACCATGACCCGCACCGAAAGAACCATTTTCGGGAGAAAGAAGCGCGGCGAGATGGTGATCGGCGATGCCAGGATGCAGAGCGTGACCTTCACCGATCATAAGGTATTTCCCTTGGGAACAACAGAGGCGGAGGCCAGGGCAACCCTCGAGCAGCTCAGTATCGAGACCATCATTTTAGCAGCATCCCGGAAGATGGTGGCCGTGCTGGCAGAGCTTTCCGATCTCCACCAGCAGCAGTCAAACCTCAAAGCCATGTCGAAAATGTTCGGGGGAAGTTCCAGAGGCCATAACGTGTTCGGCGTCCAGCCCATCGAGCAAAAGGAGAAACTGGAGAAAGTCACGGCACTGCTCGAAGAGACGGAACAGGATCTCGAGCTCTATCGCAGCAAACTCGAGACACCGGAGCAACGGCTGGAATCGCTGGCCGAGTATCTCTCCCGCCCCGAAAAAATACTTACCAGCGAGCCTTTCTCCCTGATTCTGGACTGGAGAAACGTAATTGTCGATGAACAGGAGGGAAAGGCTGTCACCCTCGCCTTGACCCGGTTCTCCCTACCGGACGAGATGCAGCGCGACGGGGTGCTGGTGGGATTTGATTGATAACTCGAGAGTGAGGCTGAGATTGAAATAATGATACCTATCCATCATCACCCAGCTGTTAAAAAAGCGATCTTTATTCTATTGTCATTAATGGTATTGTTTCCCTCCGGGCAACTGCCGGCAGCCGAGCTGGAATGGGAGCTCGTCTCTGATGAGCAGGGAGTGGAGCTATACGGCGCCAGCCAGAAAATAGATGGCCAGCTGCCGTTTAAGGCGATCACCGAAATCAAGGCCCCCTATCAGCAGATCATCATGGCACTGATGGATCATGAACGAAAGCCGTCATGGGCGCCTAAGCTTAAATCGACAAAATTTCATTTCCAAAGCAGTGATAATCAATTCGCCTACAGCGAATATTATGAAACCCCATGGCCCTTCTTTGACCGCGAATTTCTACTCGACGGCAGGATCGAATACCGGGAAAATTCAGTCGTTTTTGAAGCCTCGAATCTCACTCAGAAATCCTTCGCGGCTGACAGCCATGTGCTCGTCGATATAGCGATTTTAATGGTGGAGATCACGCCACTGTCGCCGGATACCTCGGAGGTAATATTCACTTTTTCAGGGAATATGGGGGGATGGATACCAAATTTTGTAAAAAATATAATTCAGCGAAAGTGGCCGATTCTCTTCCTTCAGGCCCTTGAAGATCATGTGCTGAACGAGGAGGTGAAAGAAACTGCCTTGTACAAGGCATTACCCAAGCACGATCTGTCAATTCCTCACAGCTGAATCGTGCTGCTGTTCCACTACCCTCTCTGCTGATGTTCTTGATTTGCCCGATAAACAATACTAACTCACCGTAACCATTTGCTTTAACATTATAGAAGTGCCAAATAACTGGTCCTTTATTCATTGGAATATCCTATTTGACAAATAGGCCTATCTTTGAAATTCTATCGCTCTGATTTGCTAAGGGTATTTTCAAAATAACTGATTGTGAGGTGGACACAACGTGCCAGACGCCGGCTGCAGAAGATCGGGACACCCCGCCTTTTGGCTGCTGCTCCCCTGGATAGAGAGGTTGTCGCGGTGGCTTCTGGCAGGTGTCATGATTTTTGCCGCCATTCCCAAGCTCGCCGATCCAGCTGGATTTGCCGAGATTATCAGCGCCTATGGCCTGCTCCCCGAATTTCTTATTCTGCCTGCGGCGATCGCCCTGCCTGTTCTCGAAGTGGTTGCGGCCTTGCTGCTGGTCCTGGGACGAATCTCCGGTCTTTGGATAGCAGCGCTGCTCATGCTCCTGTTTATCGCCGTGCTGTCCTATGGGATCTGGCTTGGCCTTGACGTCGACTGCGGCTGCTTCGGCCCTGAAGACAGTGAGGGCAAGGCCTTCTCCAATCTCAGAGTGGCCCTGGTTCGAGATCTATTACTGTGCGTTCCGCTAATGTACTGTTTTGTGCATTATTATATTTTCCCTTCCAACCTAATTGGAGAAAAAAGATGAAAGAGATTTTCTGTACTTTGTGTGTAGCTGTGTTCCTCTGTTTCAGCAGCAATGCCTTCGCTTTTGGACAGTCCAAGTTCGAAAAAGAGGTCGAGACGGAAACAGCGGCGGTTAAATTGCTGCGGGAGGTTCAGCGCGGCGGCTATGATGTGGTGACCACCGAGGAGCTCAAGCAGTGGATCGACTCGGGCAAGGACATGCTGGTCGTGGATACCATGCCCTACGAGGACAGCTACAAGAAGCAGCATGTGCCCGGGGCTGTGCAGATGCTTTTTCCCATACCGGACATGGAGGAATGGGACGATCAGCAGACCGGCGGCAAAACGCAGGACGATTTCAAGACACTGCTGGGCGATGACCAATCCAAACCGATCGTGATCTACTGCGGCTTCGTCAAATGCACCCGCAGCCACAACGGCGCCGCCTGGGCGGTCAAACTCGGTTACGAGAATGTCTACCGTTACCCCGGCGGCATCTTTGCCTGGAAAGGGGCGGACTTCCCGGTCGCCAAAGTTGAGTAGCGAAAAAAGTCAATACATCACAAAGAGAGGCTCTCAAAAGCCTCAAAATAAAGGAGCGGCCTCGGATCATCATCCGAAGCCGCTCTATGAGTTTAAGTATTTTCAGCTTTAAAGTTAGGGGATAAGCACCGTATCAATGACGTGGATGACGCCGTTGCTGGTCATGATATCGGTCTGGACTACTTGCGCTTCATTGATTTTTACCATATTACCATCGACCATGACTTTCAGATCCATTTCATTGGCGGTTTTGGCCGAGGTAACTTTCACCACATCAGCCGCCATGACTTTGCCCGGCACGACATGGTAAAGCAGGATCGCCTGTAATTTCTCCTTATTTTCCGGCTTCAGTAAATCTTCGACCGTTCCCGCCGGCAATTTGGCGAAGGCTTCGTCGGTTGGGGCAAACACAGTGAATGGCCCTTCCCCTTTCAAGGTATCGACCAGATCCGCTGCCTTGACTGCAGCAACCAGTGTGTTGAATGAGCCGGCGCTCACGGCGGTGTCGACGATGTCTTTTTTCATACCTCCGTGACTTGAACTGTGGGCGGGCATGTAAGTGAAAAGTGCAAAGGCGAATGTTAGTGCAACTGCTAAAGCTCTCATGATTTCTTACCTCTCGAAAAATTGGTTAACGAAGAATTCTACTTTATTCGTTGTAGTGAACTGTATTCAGACAACCTATGATTGATTTACAACGAGATGAATTTTCGGTTTGTCGCTGTCTGATGGGAATACTCTAAGGGTGCGCACCGAGTGCACAATGGGGCAAAAAAGAGGGCCTTATGATAGCTGCCACTATCATAGCACGGTGGAAGGATGGTATCTCACTCTGAGCGTTCTGCGGATAAGCCCTTGATGTCCTCAAGCACGAGATAGAGGCACGGGACGAGGACCAGGATGATGACGGTGGCGAAGACAATACCGAAACCGAGGGAAATGGCCATGGGGATCACGTATTGCGCCTGCAGCGATTTTTCGAAGATGATCGGCGACAGCCCCCCGAAGGTGGTCAGCGTGGTCAGCACGATCGGCCGAAAACGGCGCTGACCGGCCTCCCGAATTGCCTCGAACGGTCCCAGTCGGTGGCGCTGCCGGTTGGCATGGGTGACCATGATGAGCGCGTCGTTTACCACCACTCCGGTCAGGGCGATGATGCCCATCAGGCTGACCAGCGACAGATCGTAGCCGAGCAGGATGTGGCCGAGGACGGCGCCGACAATGCCGAAGGGTATGGCGCCGAAGATGATCAATGGCTGGAAATAGCTCCTCAAGGCCACCGCAAGCAAGGCGTAGATGACAATCTGGGCCATTCCGAACCAGCCCCAGAGCGAGGCCGTGGCCCGTCGCATTTCGGCATCGGACCCTTCGAAGGTCCAGGTGAGGCCCGGGTATTTCTCACGCAAGTCCGGCAGCTCGACGGTTCTGATGGCCTTCACCACCTGCCCGATTGCACGCTCGGGCTCCACGTCCATCGACACGTTGACAATGCGCCGCCCATCCCTGCGGTTGATCGAGGTAAACGCTTTGTTGCTGGTCATTTCGGCGACGTCCAGCAGGGGAACTTCAGTACCGTCCGGGGTGCGCAGCACCAGGTCTTCGAGATGGTGGATGTCCCGGCGCTGATCGAGCGGTAGTTTGACCCGGACTTCCACCTCGTCGGTCCCTCGTATCTGGCGCAGCGCCAGGTCTCCGAAAAAGGCGCCCCGCAGCTGTTCCCCAAGGTCGGCAGGAGTCAGTCCGAGGGCCCTGCCTTCCGGCAGGAGCTGGAAATCCAGCTGAGTTTTACCCTTGTTGTAGTTGTCGCTCACATCACGGGTATTTTCGTATTGCTCCATGCGCTGAAGGAATTCCTGACTGGCGGCCTCCAGGGTTTCTATCCGGCTGTGGCTGAGATCGACGCTGATGTCCTGGCGCCAGCCGCCGGGACCCCGTTCGGCTTCGAAGGTGATCTGGTGGACTCCGGGCAGGTCGCCGATGTTGTCCCGCCACAGCTGGATAACCTCGCGGGCGCTCATGTCGCGTTCGTTCGGCGGCCGCATGACGATCTCCACGTCGATGAAACTCTGGCCGCGCACGTTGGTCTTAATGCCCTCGGCGACCTCGTCGAGATCATACTCCTCGAACATCCGCGCCGTAGCCGCGGTGACGTCTTCGGCGACCCTGCTGATCTGCGCCAGGGTGGTCCCGACCGGCAGCCTGACGCCGGCCTCGATTTCATCGGCGGCGACCTCGGGCATCATGATTATGCCCATATGGGCGCTGGTGGCATAGGTGCCGACCATGACCACCAGCGCCACTGCCGCGCACAGGGTGATATAGCGAAACTGCAGGCACCTCTCGAGAAAGCGGCTGTACCTGTTGGTCACAAAAGTCTGGAAGCCGCGGGCAAAGAGCTGTTGGATATCGTTGAGCCAGTTACCGAGCCGCAGGCGGCGCCGGCGGCGGCGCTTGTGACCCAGGTGGGCCGGCAGGATGAAGAGAGCCTCGAACAGCGACAGGGCGAGGACAAGAATCACCACGACCGGAAGCGGTCCCCAGAACTTTCCCGTTTCACCGGGAATGAACAGCAGCGGGATGAAGGCAATGATGTTGGAGACGATGGCGAAGGTCACCGGCATCGCCATCTCCTTGGCGCCGGCAATGGCGGCCTCGACATGGTCCTGGTTGTTCTCCTGGTGGGCATGAATATTCTCACCCACCACGATGGCGTCGTCCACCACGATGCCGAGCACCATCAGGAATCCGAAAAGCGAAATCATATTGAGGCTGACATCAACCATCGGCATGAAGAGGACCCCGCCGATAAACGATGTCGTCATCCCCATCATGATCCAGAAGGCCAGGCGAAAATTGAGCAGCAGGGTGAGAATGATCAGCACGATGAGGATCGCCAGCAGCCCGTTTTCAGCGACGAGCGTGACCCGGTCCCTGAAGTCCGCGGCGTTGTTGCCGTCGATCCGCCAGTTCACCCCCTCCGGCAGTGTGGTCTCAAAGTCGGCCATGATCTGCTCAACTTCCCGGGCAATATCCAGCGGAGACTGGGTGCCGACGTGATAAATATTTACTTCCACTGCCGGCTGCTGATTGAACTGGGAATGGAAGCCTGCTTCTTCGAACCCGTCCCGCACGGTGGCTATGTCGCCGAGCCGCACCACGGCGCCGTCAGGGCCGGAGATGATCTCTATCTGCTCGAACTCCACGGCAGACTGCCTCCGTTCCTTGACCCGCAGGAGGATTTCCTGGGCACTGGTTTCGACCGTACCGGCCGGGATATCTTCGCTCGAAACGTTGATTATTTCTGCGATTTCACTAAGCGTCAGGCCATATTTGCGCAGGTCCTCCCTGGCAATTTCGATATGGGTTCGATATTCCGGGACATTGCCCAACTCCACCTGGGTGATATACTCGTTGCCGATCAGCACATCGCGGAGGCGTTCCGCGAGTTTGCGAAGTTCCCAGATATCGACGTCGCCAAAAAGCCCGATTTCCATTACCTGCTGCTGGCGCGCCTGAAGCTGCACTTCGGGCTCTTCGGTATCCTCGGGGAAGGTCCGGATCCGGCTGATCGCCTGATCGATCTCCTGGAAGAGCTTCATCCGGTCGGCACCGGACACCAGTTCGATGGTCACCCGACCTCTCCCCTCCCACGCCGTGGAAGTCAGTTCACGTATTCCCTCGATCCCCCGTACCGCCTCTTCAACCGGACGCAGAACGCCCTGTTCCACCTCGGTCGGGGCCGCCCCGGGGTAAGCCACTCTTACCTCGACGACATCGAGCTGGAATTGCGGAAATACCTCCTTTTGAATCGTTACCGTGGTCCACAACCCACCGGCCAGCAGGATAACCATCAGCAGGTTGGCGGCGATTGAATTTCGCGCCATCCATGCAATCGCTCCTCCGCCGGTCTCCCCGCTCATTGGGAAGCCCCCTGCCGGCGAAGCTCGGCGCCTTCGCGTACGCGAGACAGATTGGTCAGGACCACCTCGTCGCCATCTTCAAGCCCGTCTGCGATGTAGGCATACTGAGCATCGCGGAAAATGACACTGGCCTTGCGGATGGAGAGTTTGTCATCTTCTATCACCCAGGCCGTGTCCCCGGGCCGGAGATAATCTCGGTCGAGACGGACGACATTCTGCAGAAGCTCGCCCTCGATAATAGTCTGAACGATGGAGTCGAGGACCAGCGGCGGCGCACCGCTTTGCCGCCCCAGCGGGTCCTCCACGGTGATGAGCACGCGCGCCAGCCTGGTCTGCTCATCGAGGGCGCCGATGAAGCGTTGGACGACCCCTGTGCGGAATTGATCATCTCCCCACACGCCGCGCTTACGGATAGTTGCGGTAGAGGGCTCACCACTGTCCTCGGCGAACCGCAGCCGCTGAAGCTGCTTCAAGGGCACGGTAGCGATCACCCAGTATTCATTTACCCCGACCAGGTGGGCCATGGCGACGCCAGGCTGAGCCTGCGAACCAAGCGCCACCCGGCGTTCCAGGACCAACGCATCAAACGGGGCGGTTATCGAAGTCCGCTCGAGCTCGAGCCGGGCCTGCGCCACCGCCGCTTCGGCAGCCTGGACGCGTGCCTGGATGGTTTGCAGCTGCGGCTGGCGAAAGACAAGGGCGAGTTGCGCAGCTTCCAAATCCTTGTCGATCATTTTGTAGCCTCTGCGCCGTGCCTGCCCCTGCGCTTCTTCCAGGACCAGATCCGCCTCCGCCTGCTGGAGCTCGCTGAGGCGCGTGGTGAGAATGTTTTCAAAATCGGCCGGGTCCAGCTTGGCCAGCAGCTCTCCTGCCTTTACCATCGCACCCGGCTCGAAATTTTCAGCGATTTCTACCACTTCTCCTTCAACCCGTGGCCGCAGGATTACCTCCTTGGAGGCGACCACCCGCCCCAGAACGCTTATTTGCGGCTTGTAATCGCCCCTGGTAACTGCCACCGTCTCAACCAGCATCGGATCACGCTTGGTGGCCGTCTCGCGCTGCGCAACCGGCTCGCTGTTGTGTATCCACCAGACGAAGCCGCCGACCGCCAGAGCGATCATGACACAGATTAAAACGGTTAAAGGGACACTGGTGGCTGACCTATCACGATTTGTCATGGACTATCCATAAATTCACCGCACCTCCGGGGATCCCCATCAGGTCACGCGCGGCGCGGGTGTTATAGTCGGAAACTCTCTGGACCTGTTTCGAACAAATGTCGTCACCTCCTGCCCATTCACACGTTCACTGAACAACTCATGAATTACAGAAAAGTTTAGTAAACACTACTTCTGTATCCAGCCCTGGCA
>CBFCWR010000104.1:0-9369 GCA_965601575.1 uncultured Desulfofustis sp.
CTCAGTACAGCTCCATGGTGTTGTTTCTGGTCTGTCTCGTCGGCGGAGTCATCACGGTCGGTTGGTTGGTTGCTAAAACGGCCACTGCGTTGAAGCAGGAATCGGGCGGCTGACCTGGCGCTGCCATGAAAAATGCCCATTCTGCTAATCTCTCTGCGACAAGCGAAAATTCTATCCTCGGAGATATCCAAATACCCGCGGTAAATCCCCGCTCGTGCATTGAGGTTTTTCGAAAATATTAATTAGCATGGCACCTAAAATTTCTACACAACCTCTGTATTGTGTTGCCGAATTTATCCTTGGACTCTTTTCTATACCTGCGGTAGAATTTCCCCGCACGTCTTGATCTGGAGAGAACACCCCAATGTAAAACCACTCTTGATCAACCCTCGAAATTATGAAGGCTTACTACAGAAGGAGATCAGATGCGGCTCTTTATAATTCTGCTAGTTTCATTCTTCTTTGCCGGATGTGCGTCTTTTGAGGCGGAACATTCACGCTCCGTGCTGATGGACCGGAAAACAGGAGAAACAAAGGATTGCACGGTCGGTATGGCACGTAACAAAGCGGCCTATGACAAATACGAAGAATGCATCCGCTCGCTCGAAGAGCAGGGGTATACGATCTGGACTCAGTACTAAACCGCCTTTTTCTTACACCATGATAAGCAGTGGCGCGTAATAACCCTGCAGACAAGAACTGGACCCTGATTGAGGGGTGGGTATCGATCAGCGCCAATGTCGTCCTCTTTGGCCTCAAGCTCTGGGTCGGGCTGATCACCGGGTCTGTGGCCTTGATGGCCGACGCCTATCATACGCTCACCGACTCGATAAGTTCGGCAATTGTCATTTTCAGCGGCTGGCTGAGCCGAAAGCCTGCTGATGACAAACATCCTTTCGGCCATGGCAGAAGCGACCTGGTCAGCTCGGTGATCATCGGCGTACTGCTGGCGATCATCGGCTTCGAGTTCCTGCTCAAATCGGTGGAGCAGGTCAGAAGCGGGGTCGGGGTCGATTACGGTGTTGCTGCAATCGTCGTGACCGTGGTGTCGATCCTGGTCAAAGAGCTGATGGCTCAGTTCGCTTTCTGGGCAGGTCGCAAGAACAACAACCCTATCCTCAAGGCAGATGGCTGGCATCATCGTACGGATGCACTCTCTTCGATTATCATCCTGGTCGGCATTCTCTGCAGTTCTTTTGCCACCTGGATTGACGGGGCATTGGGAATTGTGGTGTCGCTGTTGATCTTCTATGCATCATGGGAAATACTGAACGATTCGGTGAGCCGCCTGATTGGCGAAACTCCAGATCCTGATCTAATGAAGCAGATAGATCTAATTATAGACAAGACAGAGTTCGACGTGAAGCCCCACCACTTCCACCTGCACCGCTATGGCGACCACATTGAGCTCACCTTTCACCTTACCATGGACGCCGGGCTGACCCTGGAAGCGGCCCATGAGAGAGCCCACCTGATTGAACAAGAACTGCGCGATCAGCTGGGAATAGAGGCAACCATACACATGGAACCTGAAGGACATTGACGATGCGACACATTGATCTGAGAAGCGATACGGTAACCAAACCCACTCCGGAAATGCGCGCTGTCATGGCCGAGGCTCCGGTGGGCGACGATGTTTTTGGGGATGACCCGACGGTTAATCGACTCGAGGAAGCCGCCGCGACCATGCTCGGCAAGGAGGCGGCGATTTTTGCCCCGAGCGGTACCCAGACCAATCTTATCGCCCTGTTGTCGCACTGCCAACGAGGGGATGAATATATTGTAGGTCAGACCGCACACACCTACAGATACGAAGCTGGCGGCGCTGCTGTTCTGGGCTCGATTCAACCCCAGCCGCTTGATTTGAATACGGATGGCACCTTCGATCTGGAACGGGTCGCCCAGGTGATAAAGCCCGATGATTATCATTTCGCCAGATCCAGACTTCTCTGTGTGGAAAACACCCACAATGGTCTGGCACTGCCGATGGACTATCTGCCCCGGGTTGCCAATTGCGCCGCCGACAAGGCGCTGAACCTGCACCTTGACGGTGCCAGGATTTTCAATGCAGCGGTGAAATGCGGTGTTGAAGTCACGGAGATCGCCCACTACTTTGATACTATTTCAGTCTGCCTTTCAAAGGGTCTAGGGGCACCGGTTGGCTCGGTACTGTGTGGTGACCGACAAACCATTGCCAGGGCCCGTCGCTGGCGAAAGATGGTGGGAGGGGGCATGCGCCAGGCAGGCATCATCGCCGCAGCGGGGCTTTTCGCGCTCGAACACAACACCAGAAGGCTGCAGGCTGACCATGACCACGCCCGCCTGCTGGCTGTAGGGCTGGCTGAGATTGACGGGTACAAGGTGGAGTATGACCAGGCCCAGACCAATATGGTCTTTGTCTCACCGCCGCCCGACAAAGTCGCGGGACTGCAGGACTATTTGCGCACCAACCAGGTGCAAATCCTCGGCGGGAGCAGAATACGGCTGGTAACCCACCTGGATATCAGCAGGGAGGATATCCACACTGTAATTGCTTTGTTCAAGTCCCATGGCGCGTGATCCCCGGTGGGGCGAATTGGGCAATCTGTGGCGCCCCTATTTATCAGTTTTTATTGATGTTTTGATACATATTACTGATCAGGCGGGCGCCCTGATGGCTGGGGGTATGCGGGCATGTGCGGGTTGTGCCTAGAGTTCAGGGGGTGCCCGGGCGTTCGGCGTTATTGCCCCTGATCCCGCGAAAGGGGTTTGGGTATCACAGCTGTGGCGCCCCCTGTGCACACCTGGCACAAGGGGCGCTCCCTTGTCTCGTGCGAGGTGTAAGTCGTGGCAGTTGTGTGTATAAACACCAAACCCACCTTTGCTTGACAGGGGACTGTTTCGCTTGGTAATTCAAGCGGAGTTTGGTTTTGAGAGATTGCTCTGTATAACAGATTAATGCAGTTGAAGCCCAGTGCGAGGTGTTCAGATGTCTGCAGAATTGGTTCTTTCTGGTGCGATCTTCATCGGACTTGCCCTTCTCATTCCCACCATCATGGTACTGACCTCTGTTTTGGGGCCCCGGTCGGGCGGTGAGGCGAAAAACGACCCGTACGAAAGTGGTATCAAGCAGATGGTCGGCATGGCTGACCAGAAATTCAGTGTCAAATTTTACCTGCTGGCAATTCTATTTCTGATTTTCGATATAGAGGCGGTGTTTATGTATCCGTGGGCGGTAAGTCTGCGGGAACTGGGTGTGTTTGGCTTCGTTGAGATGACCGTGTTCATTCTCCTGCTTCTCACCGGATTGATTTACATCTTAAGGAAGGGGGTGCTCAATTGGCGCTAGGATTAGAAGCCGGTCTCGGCGACTCGGTATTGACGACTAGACTGGATGAGATCATCAACTGGGGCCGGCAGTACTCTCTCTGGCCCATGGTCTTCGGTACGGCCTGTTGTGCCATCGAATTTATGAGCGCCGCGGCCTCCCAGCACGACATTTCCCGATTTGGCGCCGAAGTTGTCCGTTTTTCGCCACGGCAGGCGGATCTGATGTTGGTGTGCGGTACCATCAGCTACAAGCAGGCACCGATTCTCAAGCGTATCTATGAGCAGATGCCCGATCCCCGCTGGGTGGTTTCCATGGGAGCCTGTGCAAGTTCAGGGGGAATCTATGACAACTATTGCACAGTCCAGGGTATCGATACGGTGATTCCTGTGGATGTCTACATCTCGGGGTGTCCGCCACGGCCCGAAGCGGTACTCGACGCCTTGATGAAAATCCAGGAAAAGATTCAGACCGAAAGCGTGTTAGTTGACCGCCATAAAGATTTCAAAGGAATTCTCGACTGATCATGACCGATTCGCTGACCGACAAACTGAAGGTGCTTTTCCCTGACCTCGAGCCGAGTACAGTGCTCGACTACACGGTAATCGACATTGATCCGGGGTTGGTGGCCCAGGTGATGGAGCGGCTCAAGACCTATCCTGATCTGGGTTTCTCCATGCTGCTCGATATTACCGCCATTGACTATCTCACCTACCCGCGGGGGCCTGAAGCCAGATTCTGTGTGGTTTATACCCTGCGCAACTGGGAGCGCAACTGGCTGCTCCAGGTGCGCACGCCCATAGCGGACCCCGAGTGGGGAGTAGAGTCCGTTGCCCACCTCTGGGGTTCCGCCGACTGGGCTGAGCGTGAGGTGTACGACCAGTACGGCATACACTTCAGAAATCACCCCGATCTCAGGAGAATCCTCAACCACTGGCAGTTCGAGGGACATCCGCTGCGCAAGGACTACGACATTTTCAAGGGCCAGATCTGCTACGAGGCTGACAGACTCGAAAAAGAGATCAGGGCCCGGCTGGCGTCCAAGGGTATCGATGAAAGTACCATGCAGGACATCAATACCGAGATGATGTTTCTCAACCTCGGTCCCTCCCATCCCGCCACCCACGGTGCGATACGTATTTTCACCGCCCTGGACGGCGAGACCATCATGGCCAACGTCAACGAGATCGGCTATCTGCACCGCGGCTTCGAGAAAACGGCGGAAAACCGCACCTACAATCAGATCATCCCGCTGACCGACCGGCTCAATTACTGTTCGGCCCTGATGAACAATATCGGCTACGTGAAGGCGGTGGAATCCTGGCTGGGCCTCGAGATCACCGAGCGGGCCATGTTCATGCGGGTGATTCTGTCCGAATTTTTCCGGGTTCAGGATCACCTGGTCTGCCTGGCGGCCAACCTGGTCGACATGGGCGGGCTCACCAACTACTGGTATCTCTACAATGAAAAAGAGGCTTCCTACGACCTGATCACCCGACTCACGGGTGCCCGTCTGACCAGCTCCTTTACCCGGATCGGCGGCATGTACCGCGATTTTTACGAGGGCTGGGAAGAGGACATGGAGCAGCAGCTCAAGGCGATAGAAAAGGGGGTTAACGACTCGCTCAAACTGGTGCTTCAGAACCGCATTGTCCACGACCGGACCCAGGGCACCTGCGTGCTGACCCCCGAAACGGCACTCTCTTATGGCTACACCGGTCCCAACCTTCGCTCCACCGGGGTTTCGTTCGATCTCAGAAAGGACAGCCCCTATTACAACTACGAGGCCTTCGACTTTTATGTGCCGGTCGGCAGTCAGGGCGATATTTATGATCGTATGATGGTTCGTTTCGAGGAGATTTTCGAATCAATCAAGATCGTGCGTCAGGCCATGAAGATGATTCCCGAGGGCCCCGTCTTCGTTGATGATCATCGGGTTGCGCTGCCTCCCAAAGATCAGGTTTACAACAAGATCGAAGGGCTGGCCAATCACTTCAAGCTGATTTTCGAAGGGGTGAAGACGCCTGCCGGAGAGTGGTACGACAGCTATGAGGCGGCCAACGGTGAGCTGGGTTTCCATTTCGTCTCCGACGGATCGGGCACCCCTTACAAACTGAAGGTTCGCCCTCCCTGTTTCTACGCCATGGGAGGGTTCCACGAGATGATTGAAGGGGAGATGATCGCCGACGCCATCATCAACCTCGGCAGTATCAATATCATAGGCGGAGAGCTGGACAGATGAGCGATCGTTCAGAGTTGATAAGCACTGGAGAACCTTTTGTATTTGATGATGAGAGGGATGCGGAATTCGAGCGGCTCATCGTTCGCTATCCGATCAGGGAATCGATGATCATGCCCGCCCTGTGGATGGCCCAGGAACAGCAGGGTTGGATCAGCACCGAGGCAATCGACTACATCGCCGAAAAGATCGGCACCTATCCGGCCAAGGTCTACGAACTGGCGACCTTCTACACCATGTACCACCTGAAGCCGGTGGGCCAGAACCATATCTGCGTCTGTCGGACGTTGTCGTGCTGGCTGCGCGACAAACAGGCGATCGTCGACTACCTGGCCGAGGAGATCGGCATACGCCCCGGGCAGGTCAGTGAGGACGGCCGCTTCAGTCTGGAAGAAGTCGAGTGTCTGGGGCATTGCGGTACCGCACCGGTGGTCCAGTTAAATGGCGAATTCCACGAAGAGATGGATCTGGAAAAATTCAAAGCGCTGCTGGCGACGCTCGATTAGGGGAGGGTGGACGAAGATGGAAGTGAAAATTCTCAGCGCCAAATTCGACATCGACAACGCGCACCAGATAGAGGTCGCCAAGAGTCACGGCGCCTATCAGACCCTGGATAAACTCTTTTCCATGGACCCCGAGGATGTCATCAACGAGGTCAAGGAGAGCGGACTCAGGGGACGCGGCGGGGCTGGTTTCCCGGCCGGGGTCAAATGGGGCTTTCTGCCCAAGGATCTCGACAAGCCCACCTATCTGGCGGTCAACTCGGACGAATCCGAGCCGGCCACTTTCAAGGATCGTTATATCCTGGTCAAGGATCCGCACCTGATGATCGAGGGCATCATCATCTGCTGCTATGCCATAGACTGCCACGATGCCTACATCTACATCAGAGGAGAGTACACCTCCCAGGTCAAAGCGCTGCAGAGAGCCATCGACGAGGCCTACGAAGCCGGCTATCTCGGTGAGACGGTGAACGGCCATGATTTTCGCCTCGATGTCACCGTGCATCGCGGTGCGGGCGCCTATGTCTGCGGCGAGGAGACGGCCCTGCTGGAATCGATCGAGGGCAAGAAGGGCCAGCCCCGGTCGAAGCCTCCCTTTCCGGCCGTGGTCGGGCTCTACGATTGTCCCACCATCATCAACAACGTGCAGACCATCGCCTCGCTGCCCTTCATCATCCAGGAAGGCGCCGACGCGTATAAGGCACACGGCACCGAGAAGAGCGCCGGAACCCATCTGTTCGGCATCTCGGGCCATGTGGAAAAGCCTGGTATGTACGAACTGCCGCTTGGTCTGCCGCTCATGGAAGTGCTCGACAAGGTCGCAGGCGGGGTCTGGAAGGGCAGGCAGCTCAAGGGAGTGATCCCGGGGGGCAGTTCGACCCCGGTACTCACCGCGGAAGAGGCAAAGACGGTAAATCTTGATTACGAGTCGATGGCCGAGCACAAGACCATGTTCGGTTCAGGCGGCATCGTGGTGCTCGATGAGACCGTGGACATGGTCGAGCTGGTCGAAAACCTGATCTATTTCTACCACCACGAGTCGTGTGGTCAGTGCACACCATGCCGGGAAGGACTGGGCTGGATGCTGAAGATCGTCAAAAAGATCATCGCCGGCGAGGGTACCATGGCCGATATCGACCTGCTTGTCGAGCTTTGCGATAATATCGAAATGAAAACGGTCTGCGTGCTGTCGGCGGCCTGTACGATGCCGGTGCGCAGTTACCTGAACAAATTTAGACATGAGTTTGAGGCCTATGTCTCAGATGCTGCCTCTTAAATCAGTGTGAATAGGACGATCCATGGCTGAAATGGTGAAGCTTTTTGTAAACGGCCAGGAAGTGGAGGTCGAGTCGGGCAAGAACTTGATCGATGCCCTCAAGGTGGTGGGAATCGAAATCCCTCACTTCTGCTATCATCCGGCCCTGGGGGCGGACGGCAATTGCCGCATGTGCCTGGTGGGCATCGAAGACGGTAGACCACCGCTGGTGCCGGCCTGTAAGACACCGGCCCAGGAAGGGATGAAGGTGCTGCTCGATGCCGAGCATATCAAGAAGATCCAGCGCGACGTCCTGGAATTCGAGTTGATCAACCATCCCGTCGACTGCCCGGTCTGCGACCAGGCGGGCGAATGCGCCCTGCAGGACTATTACATGAATTACAGCCTGGACGACAGCCGCATGCGGGTCGAGCAGGTGACCAAGGGTAAAAAGATGGATTTCGGCTCCGGGGTGGTGCACGATCAGGAACGGTGCGTACTCTGCGGCCGCTGCGTTCGGTTTACCAGGCAGATCACCAAAACAGGCGAGCTGGGGATCGTCAACCGTACCGATGCCGCCCGGGTCGCTATCTTTCCCGGCAAGCCGCTGAACAACCGCTATGCACTGAACATTGTCGATATCTGTCCGGTCGGTGCCATGACCTCGAGCGATTTTCGTTTCAAGCAGCGTGTCTGGTTTCTGCAGAAGGATCCGGGAATCTGCCACGGCTGCAGCAAGGGGTGCTCCATCTACATCGATCACCACCGGGAGAAATACAAGGACGATGTAATTTATCGTTTCAGGGCCCGGACCAACCTCAATGTCAATGGCTATTTTATTTGCGACGCCGGACGATTGAGCTATGCCGCCGAAAATGAGAACCGGCAGACCACGGCCACGGCCGACGGCAGCACGATTGGTTTCGATGAGGCCATAGAACTGGTGCGGGAGCGGCTCGACCGGGCCCGCAAACCGCTGATGCTGGTCTCACCGGATCTTTCGCTGGAACAGATGTGGGCGGTGAAACGGATCGCCACCCTCTATGGTGCCGAGCTGTCGGGCTACAGCGACAGCTACGTGATAGACGGCGACGGCGACGATTATCTGATCAACGACGACAAGGCGGCCAACCGTAAGGGACTGGAACTGCTCGATATCGATTCCAGCAAGGAGCAGTTCGTCGATACCCTCCAATACACCGACCTGCTGGTCAATTTCAATAATGATCTGTTCTACAACGGTGTCGACGAAGAACTCAAGGCCCAGCTCGACAAGACCCAGTCCATCGCCGTCTGCAGCCATCAGCTGCCGGTCTTCGAGTCCGCCGCCATCGTGCTGCCCACCGCCTCATACAGTGAGTACGGCGGTACCATAGTCAACGAGGACTATGTAGTGCAGCGTTTTGACAAGGCCCTGTTTAAAAACGAAGATCCCAGGGATGTACTTGAAATCACCAGGCTGCTCGGCGGCGCCATCATCGATGCGCCCCATGCCTGGCCTGGCATAAGGCAATCGGTGGCCCGTCTGGCCGATATCGACCCCGAGACGATTCCCGCCGAGGGTCTAAACCTGCAAAACAGCGAGGATACCAATGTCGGCGCTTGATATTCTGCTCGTCATTTTACGGATCGCCTTCGGCGCTTTCGTGCCGCTCAGTTTTGTGGCGGTTCTGGTGTGGATGGAACGGAGGGGGGCCGCCTTCTTTCAGGACAGGGCGGGGCCAAATCGCTGCAACGTCCTGGGATTCAGAGCTGGCGGCCTGATTCAGAACGCCGCCGACGGCATCAAGCTGGCTTTCAAAGAGGACATAATTCCGGGCCATATCAAGCACAAATTCTATTTCATTCTGGCCCCGATGCTGGTCTTTATTACCGCCTTGCTCTGTTTTGCGGTAATTCCTTTTGCCGATGTGCTGATTATCGGGGATAAGCATTACATCATGCAGGCCGTCCCGATGGATATCGGCATCCTCTGGTTTCTGGCGGTGGTCGGTTTCGGAGTCTACGGCATAATTCTAGCCGGCTGGTCCTCCCACAACAAGTACGGCGTGCTGGGTGGACTGCG
>CBFCWR010000105.1:0-9356 GCA_965601575.1 uncultured Desulfofustis sp.
CCGATGAAGGCACCTTCCCCTCCACCAACCATTCCATATTTCAAGGTCGTGGTGTTCGTATCTGACTGGCTGCTTTCAATCATGACATCCTCTCTCTGAAGTTTATGGGCGGGAACAATAATGGAACACTGGTTGCTTGATCCAGGCGTGGCAATCAGAAAATAACCAGAGGCTGCGCCTCAAGGAACCACTCACCAAGCGCAGCCTGTCCACTCAAGAAAACTCTTCTCATCACACGGGTGATTTACACGCACCGTAATGCCACATTTAGGGAACGGTGTCAAGCTCCTGATCTGGATGAAAAAGTGTAATAAGTGTTCGAAGTAATTTTGATTTATAAGAATCGATCAGGTCCACTCACGGGGACCGGGAAGCCACAAATATCGCCTGAAATCGATTTTACCATGCGGGTCAAAATCGATACCCTCGTCTTCGAGCATGTGCTGTTGAATGAGGTGTGAACCTGATCCGCGGGGTGAAATTGTCCGTTTCTGATTGACCACACGGTGCCAGGGAAGTCCGTATTTATCCGAGCTGGAGTGGAGAATTCTGGCGACCTGCCTGGCGCCGCAATGATTGCCCGCCGCCGTGGCGACGATCAGATAGGTGGTCACCTTGCCGGACGGGATGTTGCGGATGATATCGATGGCTTTTCTGGTAAAGGGGTCCATGATGCATACCTTATAATTAGTATTTGATTATACTCACATAAAAAAAGAAATCATGCGTATCGATGAACTTGCCTTTGAATTCCGTGATGCCTGACAACCACCTGGTTGAACAGATCCAATACAACTGCGACATCTCCGATGCCCGTGACCATGGTATCTACTCCATGTGTTCGCTGGTTTTGAAACTACGCAATCTCTACAAGTGGGAGCGAGGTCTCGAACCCTGGAGTGAGCCCGATTCGGCCGACCTTCTCGAATGGATTGATGCCAGGGAAACATACTGGCAAGAGATTGGTGACAAAGAATTCAAGCCGCTCACCATCAATGGACAATCTTGTGCGACCGATGACGTGGAAAGGATAAACGGGGCGAAGGGCAGCCTGCCATTTTTCTATGGCGCCGGCCACGGCAGATCGATGAAGGCTATCTTCTTTCTGGCCGAGGTGATCGATCGACAATCCGTCGAGGGCTGCCCGATTGTTTTGCTCGGTAGAGAACATGCCCGGGAGATGGCGAGTCCTTTCGCCATGGTCCAGGAAGGGCAGGTTGTCGTACGCACCGAACCGCTGCGTTATTTCCTCTACGATCACATTCAGGAGTTGCGCGCTTCGTGCCGCAGTTCGTTCCGCTTCTTCCTGGGCTCTCATGGGCTGCTTGATGATGGTGTACTTGATCAGCAGATGCTCAGAGAGAAGATTGATGCGATTGCACTAGAGGAGCGAGATCTTTTCATCTATCACGAGATCGGTGAGCTTTTAGAAGATTCGATGAGCAGCGAGACTCTGGGGAAGATGATTGGCAGGTTCCCGGGATCGGTCATCGAGTTTGTCAGCAGGGCGGTCAGGGACGTACTGGCCGACACCCATCCCCGCGGGGTGCTTGCCCATTTGGTCAGGAAGCAGAACCCATCGACTCTCGGTCTGTTTGTCTCTTTTGTGGACGGGCTCAGGCAGGAACTTTTCCCGGAACTCGCCACCGCCTGGAAAGGGTTTCTCGAGCAGAAAAACTGGGACGAGTTCGAGCAGGTCCGGATCAGTTGCCGGAAACGCACCAAAAAGCTGGCTGAGAAGATTGAAAAGATCGCCGCAAGCTCCGATAATCAGCCGGACAAAGAGGTACAGAAACAGTTCAATGAGATAGTGCTGGTGCCGCTTGGATTAGAAATCCCTGAACTTTAGGTTGGTGGCAAGAAAATGCGGCTTTTTCCCTCGCTCTTCTTTGCGCTCAAGCGCCAGCGGATCTTATCCCTGAACTGTGTTTAAATAGTCACCCAGCGTTGTTCTGCGCCAGCGGTGAATATGGCCCTGATAACCCTGGTGTTGGCCAGCCCGTCCTCGAGTGTTGATTTAATCTCAGCCCCTTCAAGCACGGCACGGGCAAAGTCATCGCCCTGCAGCGTGTATTGGTCCATAACCGGAAAACTGTGGCTGACGACCTCTTCTTCCAACAAAGTGCCGCTGTCGTAACGCATGATGCAGGACCGGTCGCTGGGGGCGTTAAAGGGGATGACTATCTCCAGGTGACCGGTGGTGCCGAGCAGGTGCACGCGCTGATAGGGCACAAGCTGGGTGGAGACGCTGAAAGTCACCTGACCCTGATCGAATTCGAGCACAGCGCTCGTCAATCTATCGGTCTTCATTACCGGATCGAAATCGATGGTCGCCGCCACCCTCAAAGGTTCACTCTCGAACAGATAACGGGAAACCACCACTGGATAGCAGCCGATATCCCACATCGCGCCGCCGCCAACTTCAACGATATTGCGGATGTTTTCGGGATCCCGATTGTCGTAGGAAAAAAAGGCCTGGATCGCCCTCAGATCCCCTATCTCACCGGCCCGCACCCGCTCCCTGGCATTTATCCACTGGGGGCATGATTTGACCATGAAGGCTTCGGCTGCCTTTACCCCGCACTCGTCACGGGTGGCGATCAGATCTTCTATCTCCTCCTCGGTGAGTCCGAGTGGTTTTTCACAGAGGACATGTTTGCCGGCCTGCATTGCTTTTTTGCTCCACGGGCAGTGCAGGTGGTTGGGAAGAGGATTGTAGATCGCGTCGATATCAGGGTCGGCCAGCAGCTCCTCATATGAGCCGTAGTGTTTGTCGATGCCTAGCGCAGCTGCCGCGTTTCGGGCCGTGTCGGGCGAACGGGAGCTGAGTGCGGTCACCTCGGTGAGCCGGCCCTGCTGCATGGCCGGGATAACTTTTTCAAGGCCGATTTTGGCCGTGCTGAGTACGCCGAATCGCAATTTTCCCATAACAGATCTCCATGCGCAAGGGTGAGACATCGGTTGCACCTGCTGCTCACCATAAACAATTCGGGAGGTTTGGCAATGGCGGCAGAAGATTACTGCCCGGAGCCGTTGAGCAGATTCATGATCCGCTGCCGGTATTCGACGATGTCCTGACGCAGCGAGGAAAGGCTGACCATTTTTTCATCCAGTATGGAGATGTGGTGGTCGAGAATTTCAATCAATTTAGGGGTTATGCTCGAGAACTCTTGTTCGTGAATATCAAAGATATTAGAGAGTTCCTGGATCTCTTTGAGGCTGATGCCGAGGGATTTCATTTTGAGAATGAACTTCAGTCTCAGCACATCATCCTTGCTGTAGCTCCGGGTGGTTCCGCCCTGACGGTCGATGGTGCCCATCAAACCGATCTCTTCGTAGTAGCGGATTGTTCTGGTGGTGATGTTGAGCTGTTTGGCCAGAGCACCTATCTGGGTGAGTTCTGCAGACTCGTTGTTCATGGTCTAGTCCCAAATTCAAAAGGATCTGCCGCAGAGCAGACGCGGCAGGGATGGTGCGTAGAGTAATTTTACCTTTACGTAATATGAATACCGATATTAGCATGCCCTGGCATTGCCTGTCAAACAAATAAATAGATAGTAAAATCAGTTACTAATCGGAATAAATCCCAGTTCCGGCCAATCATCTTTTGTATTGACCTTAACGTTAATACCTTTTATAAAGAAGCAGGATTACTCTCGACCTTTAACCTGGTAGTGGAGGGAAGGATGGAATTCACCCGCGAAATTTACTGGAATGTCGGCCACGGACCACTCACACTGGTGCCCATGTATCTTCTGGCCCTCGGCGCAATGATCTTTGTGGCCAGGTCTTTTTATATTCGCAGCAAGGCTTACAGGCTGGGCAAGGATCTGAACAGGTTTGACAACCCCGGATCTCGGATCGGCTCCATGGTCAAGAACGTCCTGTTCCAGAACCTGGTGCGGCGGGGAGCGATTGCCGGGCTGCTCCATTCAATTTTTTTCTGGGGTTTCTTTATTCTGGTGATTGGCACTACCCTGGTTTTTATCCAGGCCGATTTTACCGATCCGCTGTTCGGCTTTGTCTTTCTCAAAGGCAATTTCTATAAATTCTTTTCCATCGCTCTTGACCTCGCCGGGTTGGCGGCGTTGATCATGCTGGCCGGGCTCTTTGTCAGAAGATACGTGCTCAAGCCAGAAGGCCTTGAGTCCACGCGGGATGACGCACTCATGCATGGCCTGCTGTTCGTCATTATCGTCACCGGGTTTATCATCGAAGGGGCGCGCATGGCGGTTACCGAAGCGGGCAGTCCCCTGGCGCTCTGGTCGCCGGTCGGCCTGGTATTTGCCAAAGGACTGGGGTCTATGGGAGAGCCTGGACTTCTGACCCTGCACAAACTCACCTGGTGGTTCCACTTTTTTCTGGTGATAGGGTTTTTCGCTTTGATTCCGTTCACCAAATTCCGCCATATTCTCACCACTTCCGCCAACTACATTTTCACCGATCGCGGGCCCAGGGGAAAACTGGTGACGCTGGACCTCGAGGATGAGGAGGCCGAAAAATTCGGCGCCACCGAAGTCCAGGATCTGAGCTGGAAAGACATTTTCGACGGTGATGCCTGCACTTTGTGCAAACGCTGCCAGGACCGCTGCCCTGCCTGGGCGACCGACAAGCCGCTGTCGCCTATGAAGGTGGTCAACCAGATTACCGAGACGGCCTTTGCAAATCCTGAGGAGGAACTGATCGAAAAAATCGGCAAAGATGTACTCTGGTCCTGCACGACCTGCCGGGCCTGCCAGGAAATCTGCCCGGCGGCCATCGAGCATGTACCTAAAATCATCGACCTGCGCCGTTCCATGGTGCTCATGGAGGGTGAATTTCCCGGGGAAGAGGTGATGACGGCCATGGAGCAGACCGAGGTCAACGGCAATCCTCTGGGCAGCGGCTACGCCTCGCGCGGGGACTGGGCTGAAGAGCTGGGAATCAAGACCATCGAGGAGGACCCCGAGGTCGATGTGATCTATTTCGTCGGTTGCTACGGCTCGTTCGACACGCGCAATATCCGGATCGCCAAGAGTTTCGTCAGACTCTGCCAGGCCGCCGGAATACGGGTGGGCATCCTCGGCAAGGACGAGAAATGCTGTGGTGAACCCATGCGTAAAATGGGCAATGAATATCTCTACCAGAGTCTGGCCATGGAAAATGTCGAGGCTCTGCAGGCCAGCGGCGTCAAAAAGGTGGTGACCACCTGTCCGCACTGCTACAACACCCTGGCCAAGGATTACCGTGATTTTGACTTCAACCTGGAGGTGGAAACCTATACCGTATTTCTCGAGGGCCTCATCAGGGAAGGGAAACTCACAATCAAACCCGACCAATTCACCTGCACCTATCATGATTCCTGCTATATGGGGCGACACAACGATGTGTATGAGCCGCCCCGCAATCTGATAAAGGCAGCCGGAGGCGCCATTGTCGAGATGGATAAGAGCCGTACCGAAGGCTTCTGCTGCAGCGCCGGCGGCGGCAGGATCATGGCCGATGAGACCATCGGCGAGAGAATCAGCGTCAAGCGGGTACAGATGGCCGCCGCCACCGGAGCGCCCGAGCTGCTCTCCAACTGTCCCTTTTGCCTGACCATGTTCGAGGATGGCATCAAAGGTGCGGATCTGGAAGACCAGATCAAACCCAAAGATATTGCAGAACTGCTCGAAGAGCGGCTGGAAACGGCTGCCTGAGGGGATAATTATGCTCGACACTATTTTTACTTCGCTGCCTGACTCGTTTGTGCCAGGGGTCGTCGACAAACCGCTGGTCTATTATTTTTCCCTCGGATCCACCAAGAAAACCGTACGGCTCGATGCACAGAGCTGCACCGTAGAGGATGGCCGGACGGTGGATGAGGCCGACTGCGTCTGCAAAACCGACGAGACATTTTTTATCTCGATCTGGAATGACGGCTACCGGCCGTCCATGGGAGATTTTCTGTCGGGGAAGATCAAATCGAACAACCCGACAGCGCTGCAGCTCTTCCTCCAGGCCTTCGGCAAACAATAGCGAGTTAACGATCAGCCATGCAGATCATCCCCGAGATACTCACCCGCGGCTATCACATGGATGTGTTCGGGCACGTCAACAATGCCCGTTATCTGGAATTTTTCGAAGAGGGTCGGTGGGCTCAACTCGAGGCCCATATCGATCTTAAAAAATGGGCCGCACAGGGATTGGTGTTCATGGTGGTCAACATCAACGTCAATTATCGCAGGGCGGTGGGCCCGGGAGAACGGCTTCAGGTGGTGACCAGCCTGCAGAAATTGGGCAATCGTTCAGGAGTGCTCAAACAGGAGATTCGCTTCAAGGATTCCCGGGAAATCGCCGCCGATGCCCTGGTTACATTTGTGGTGACAGGACCGGACGGCAGCGCAGTGACCATCGAGGGCGAGGTGAAAGAGGATCTTCAAAAAATCGGCAGCGACTGATCACCTCGCTAGAGTCCTCGCATAAATTCCGGTTTGAGGTCGATCTTTCCCTTGAGTGCATGATCGATAAGGGCCAGGGTGGCCTCCTTCTCCTCCGGCAGCCGGGCTTTTATCGGCAGATAATTGGAGGCATGATTGGCATGGAAATAGCCCCCGCTCAACTCGGTGTGTTCCAGCATGGTACGCAGCTCGGCGAGCATTTCCCGGGCGCCCGGCAGGGTGAAATCCCCACGTTCCCACTGGTCGTGGAGCGGAGTTTCGGAAGTGAGCATCAGACTCAGCGCGCCTACATACTCGGGGTCGATTTCGCTGAGCGCCGTGCCGCTCAGCTCGGCGTGCACCTGGGATCGCTCGAGGCCGGCGAGCCCGAGGATGACGGTGATGGAAAGTTTGATCCCTGCAGAACGGATCTTTTTACCCATTTCAATCATTTTGGCCCGGTCGCTGCCTTTGTTGATTTGTTCGAGGGTAGCGTCGTCGCCCGATTCCAGACCCATGTAAGCGATACCAAGCCCCAACCGATGCAGTTCCCGGAGCTCTTCCACGCTTTTCATGGCGATGGATTTGGTGTTGGCATAGGTGCCCACCCGTTCAACCCACGGCAGCTTGGTCCTGATCTCCTCGAGGATGGGTACGAGCCGTTTCTGGGGAACGATCAGCGTGTCTCCGTCGCACAGGAAAAGCCGGTTTTGACGCTGGCAGTTGCGGGCGGCGAAATCGATGTCGGCCATGATGATGTCGTCGCTCTTGATGGAGAAGCGGCTGTCTTTGTACATCCCGCAAAAGCTGCATTTATTGTGGGAGCAGCCGGTGGTCACCTGAAGCAGGATTGAATGTGCCTCGCTTGGCGGTCGAAATATATTGCCTTGATAGTGCATGGTGTCTTTTATGTTAAAGTCATGAGTAAACGGGGATCCACTAATTATCGTCTTCCCTCTGGATCAAATAGTCACAGATCAACTATTTGCTTCACTGTGAACACGATAGGTATTGTGTCCCCTATCTACCATAATCAATCAATGATATGAACCACAAACACCCCCACTACCCGCACCTGTTTGAACCGCTCGATCTCGGCTTCACCACGCTGCAGAACCGAATTCTGATGGGTTCCATGCACACCGGGCTCGAAGAGGAGAAAAACGGCTTTAAAAAACTGGCGAGATATTACCGGGAGCGGGCCGACGGCGAAGTCGGTTTGATCGTCACCGGTGGCGTGGCACCGAACCGGGCCGGCTGGGTGTTCCCTTTTTCCAGCCGGCTGGCCAGCAAAGCGCAGGTTCCCAAGCACAGGATAGTCACCGATCTGGTGCATGAAACCGGGACCAAGATCTGTCTGCAGATCCTCCATTCCGGCCGCTACGGGTATCATCCCTTTTGTGTTGCCCCATCCGCCATCCGGGCGCCGATCAACCGCTTTCGCCCCAAGGCGCTGTCGGAAAAAGGAGTGAGATCGACAATCGACGACTTTGCCAGGTGTGCTGAACTTACCCGGTTGGCCGGCTACGACGGGGTTGAAATCATGGGTTCAGAGGGCTACCTGATCAACCAGTTCATTGCCGAAAAAACCAACCGCCGCAGTGATCGGTGGGGCGGTGACTTTTCCCGCAGAAGCCGTTTCCCGACAGAAATAGTGCGGGCGGTCCGGGAGAGGGTGGGGGACGACTTCATCATCATTTTCCGGCTCTCCATGCTCGATCTCGTCAAAGGCGGCAGCAGTTGGGACCAGGTCGTCACCCTGGCAAAAGGTATAGAAAAAGCCGGGGCAACCATCATCAACACCGGCATCGGCTGGCATGAAGCCAGAGTTCCGACGATTGCCACCATGGTTCCGCGGGCCACCTTCACCTGGGTCACCGGGCAGCTCATGAAAGAGGTCGACCTGCCCCTGGTGGCGACCAACCGCATCAATATGCCCGATGAGGCCGAACGCGCGCTGGCCGAAGGGCGCTGCGACATGGTGAGTATGGCCCGGCCGTTTCTTGCCGACCCCCACTGGGTCAGGAAAACGCGGTTGGGCAAAATACAGGATATCAATACCTGCATCGGCTGTAACCAGGCCTGCCTCGACCATGTTTTCTCCAAGCAGACCGCATCCTGTCTGGTCAATCCTCGCGCCTGCAGGGAACTCGAGGCCCCGGTGGTGATGGCCCAGGTCCCCAAGTCGATTGCGGTGGTCGGCGGCGGCCCTGCCGGCCTGGCCTGCAGTTGTGCCGCGGCAGAACGGGGACACCGGGTGACGTTGTTTGAAAAAGAGAGCGAGATCGGTGGCCAGTTCCTGCTGGCCGCGAACATACCCGGCAAAGAGGAATTCACCGAGACCCTGCGCTACTTCAAGGAGCAACTGGCGAAACTGCAGGTTAAGGTGAAGCTGCAGACCGTGCCCAGTGTCGAGGCCCTGGCAGCCTATGACGAGATAGTCATCGCCACCGGAGTGCGACCCAGGGCACTGAGCATCGAGGGCAGTGATCACCCAAAGGTGATTTCCTACCAGCAGCTCATTTCCGGTCAGAAAGAGGCGGGAAAAAAGGTAGCGGTGATCGGTGCCGGCGGCATAGGCTTTGACGCCGCATCCTATCTCCTCCATGAGCCGGGCAGCAGGCCCAGTCCTGATAAGTTCATGGCCGAGTGGGGGATCGACCGCGACTATCGCAGTGGCGGTGGTATCTGCGCCGCGGCCGAAGCGGAACCACTGCGCGAGGTCTTCGTGCTGCAGCGCAAAACCAGCAAGCCGGGCGCTACCCTGGGCAAGACCACCGGCTGGATTCATCGATCGATGCTGAAAAGGAACCGGGTCAAATTTCTTGTCGGGGTGCGCTACCTGTCGATCGATGATCGGGGATTGAAAATCGAACAGCAGGGAGAAACAAAAACACTTGAAGTCGACACCGTCGTGGTCTGCGCCGGCCAGGAATCCCAGATCGAGCTTGCCTCAAG
>CBFCWR010000106.1:0-9218 GCA_965601575.1 uncultured Desulfofustis sp.
CTGAATCGAGAAAAAGTCTCTTTGATCGTCGGCGCGGTCAACCCCTGGTCGCGATACCATTTTACCAGGTCACGCTGGAGCTGCTGCTCGTCGGCCTTCAGCGCCACCTCATGTCCGGCCATGCGGATGATCGATTCTTCCTGGACGACCGTCTTCTTGCGCAGCAGGTCATTGAGGCAGTAGTTGAACACCTTGGGATCGACAAACTGCTGGAATCCAGATCTCACCTCTTCCTTGGATAGACCGTTTTTCAGAGGGTTCGAGAGGTGATAAGATTCAAGAAACGAGACTATGCCCTTCACCACCTCTTCGGCAATAGCCTGATCGACATAACGTTGGCCGGCCGAATCCACCACCACCATTTTTTTAGTGGAGAGTGGAATCTGGAGTATCCTGTCAAGGTGCTTGCCAAAGAGTCCGAGCCTTATCCCCAGATCTTTGGCGGTGAGTCCGGCCATTCCCGACTCCTTCAGTAAAAGCAGACATTTTTCCTCGGCAGTGCCGTGCATCAGCGTGTTGAAAACATCTGTGTTGTAGCGCTGGTCCTTTTCGGTGAGCCGTTTTCTTTTGCGGGGAGAAACATTACCCAGCACCACCCCTCCACCTATGGTCGCCACCGGCGAATAACTCCTGATCACATAGCGGTCTGCCGGCCAGACCGCCGCCTCGGACTCCAGCAGAAGCTGAATCGGAGCTCCATCGCCCGGCTGCAGTTCCTCGCGATCAAGCAGCGAAACCCGGCCGATGAGTTCGGCGGTTCCAAGATGAACCCTAACCCGGGCTCGGTGTTTGAGAGGCTTCGGAGCAGACGTAAGATAATTGAGCGAGCAGTCGAGCATGTAGGAAGGTGCGAGACACTCCTGAGAGGCCAGGACCATGCCGCGCTCGATATCCTCCTTTTCGGTACCCTGCAGGTTGATCGCCGTGCGATGGCCGGCCTCGACCACCTCCACCGCTTCCGAGTGAACCTGGATACCCCTCACCTTGGCTGTTTTGTCTGTGGGATAGAGACGCAGGTCGTCCCCCAGTCCGGTTCGACCTGACACAGATGTGCCGGTAACCACGGCACCGAATCCTTTCATCGCAAAAACTCGATCGATGGGGAGCCTGAAGGGACCGAACACCTCGTTGAAATGATGCTCGATCACCATTGAGTCGATGGTCTGCACCACTTCGTCCATCCCCTCACCTGTCTGCGAGGAAACGGCTAAGATCGGCGCCTCCTCGAGAAAGCTGTCGGCGCAGAATTCCCTGACTTCCTCGATCACCATATCCAGCCAGTCTTCCTCGACCAGGTCCTTCTTGGTAATGACCACAAATCCCTGACTCACACCAAGCAGTCGGCAGATATCGAAATGCTCGCGGGTCTGCGGCATGATGCCCTCGTCGGCGGCAATGATAAAGGCCAGTAGATCCATACCGGTGACACCGGCCACCATATTTTTGACGAATTTCTCGTGACCAGGCACATCGACAATTCCGAGCCTATGACCACAGGGCAGATCCAGATAGGCGAAACCAAGTTCAATGGTGATGCCCCGCTTCTGCTCTTCCTTTAACCGGTCCGTCTCGATGCCGGTCAAGGCCCTGATGAAGCTTGTCTTACCGTGATCCACATGGCCGGCGGTGCCGAGGACTATTTCACGCATGCGGGAGCGTCCTTATCTGAGGTAGGGGTTGGAGCGCCGCTCTTCACCGATGGTGGAACGGCTGCCGCCGTAACCGTGGCCCGGCCAGACCACGGTTTCTGGGGGCAATACCAGGAGCTTTTGCTGGATTGAAGAGATCAGCTCACGATGGGAGCCGCCCGGAAAATCGGTCCGGCCGATTCCGCCGACAAACAGCGTATCACCGGTGATCAGGTCGGGATCTGCATAAAGGCACATACCGCCGGGCGTATGACCCGGCGTATGGATGACCTGCAGCGTCACCTCGCCAAAGCTGACCAGGTCTCCCTCTTTGACCCGCACATCGGTGGGTGGAGAGGCTTCCATGCCAAGCATGGAAAAATAGTTCTGCACCTTGCTCTGGGAGAAGAAGTTGTCATCGTCCTCGTGCATGACGATCGCCGCCCCGGTCGCCTCTTTGATCCTGCGATTTCCGCAGACATGGTCAGGGTGGCCATGGGTGGCAATGATATATTCGACCTCGAGCCCCAGTTCGGCAACCCGATCGAGAATACGCTGTTCATCTCCGCCCGGATCTACAATGGCCGCTTTGGCGGTGGTTTCGCAACTGAGGATATAGCAGCATACCCCCATCATTCCAACCATCTGCTGTTCTACTTTCATTTCTGCCCGCTGGTCTAAGATTAGATTACCTCTAATTTTTATGGGACTGACATCCGCACCCGCAATCGCTTCCATGACCGGCCTTGAACATTACCGGTGCGGCAACTGCGGGAAGCCTGTTCTCGACGGCATTAACTATTTTTTCGAAGGCCTCGGTCGCCGGGCTCACCTCGTCGGATGACAGGTACGGCTCTCCATCATCACCGGCCATGACCACCTTGGGATCCATCGGCACCCGTCCGAGAAACGGCAGCTCGAATTCGCGCGCCACCTGCTCTCCGCCGCCGGACTTGAAGATGTCAACCGTTTCGTTACAGTGAGGGCAGACAAATCCTGACATGTTCTCGACCACGCCCACGATATCAACATTGACCGTTTTACAGAAATTGATCGATTTTCTGACATCGGCCAGGGCGACTTTCTGAGGAGTGGTTACCACTACTGCTTTCACCAGTGGTATGGTCTGAGCCACCGAAAGCGGCTCGTCACCGGTGCCTGGAGGAGCATCAATGATCAGATAGTCCAACTCTCCCCAGTCGAAATCGGCGACAAATTGTCGGATCGCCTGTATTTTCAGGGGCCCGCGCCAAATGATCGCCTCGTCGCGGTCCTTCATCATATACTCGAGGGAGACCACCTTCAGATTGTCGTTGTAGAACAAAGGCGCCACCAGGTCCTTTTCCGAGGCAGGCGGTTCCAGGGTTCCGGTAATATTCAGCATGCGAACCACATCGGGACCGTGGATATCGACGTCCATCAGACCTACTTTATGCCCCTTTTTAGACAGACTGAGTGCCAGGTTAACCGAAACGGTAGACTTCCCTACACCGCCCTTGCCGCTCATGACCAGTATCTTATTCTTTATTTTTCCCAGAGAACGGGTGATCGCATTGTCCTGCTGGGCCAGCATTGCCTGCTGTGATTCGTTGGATCCGCATGAGCTGCTGGATCCTCCGCATGAGTGAGCCATTGTTACTTCCTCCTAAAGCTTTTTACAATTTGAGCTGTCTTCCGATAACGGCGCTTTTCCCTTCACTCTGTGTTGCGCTCGGAATTTTATCCTCGGAATGCCAGCTATGTGATGTGTTAAGATTCTTCGCCCGCCACGATAAAAGGAAAATCTCTCGTTTCGGATTCACACTTAAGAGTGCGCAGATAAAATGAGATTTTCACATTTACACAAATCAGCCCCACTAAAGTAATGCGACCATCGCTAATTGCAATCATTTTCAAAGCTGCGGCGATGTTGTAGCACAGCTGGTCTTTTTTGGGCCAGCCTGTGTGCTCCTGCTCTTTTTATTGCGTTCTTTCGGCTAACTACGTAATATGCGAAATTCATCATAGAGACATGCACATTTTTCGGTGATTGTCATACCAACCACCGGGTTGAGGCGGGCCTGGGAACTAACAAGGAATAGTCATGCTTGGCTGGTTCAGAAAAAAGAAGATAACAAAACCCATTGAAGGCGAACCACCACTGGAGACCGAAAGTCTCGAGGACAAGGTGGATGAAACCGAGCAGACCGAAGAGCCCCGTGTGGATCTGCCTCCTGAGCCAGTTGAAGCTGAAGTGACGCCGGCGGAAGCTTCGCCCGGAGCCGCCCCTCACGGTGCTCAGGAAGCAATCGAGGTGAGCATCACCGACCCTGACGAGAGCGAGGAGCCCCTCGAGCCCGAACCGGAACCCGGAGAACAATCGGTTTCCATGCTCAAGCGGCTGTCGCAGCGCTTGAGCAGAACCCGCGAATCATTCACCGTACGGATGGATGAGCTGTTTCTCGGTAAAAAAGAAATCGACGCTGATCTGTTCGATGAACTGGAAGAGATCCTGATCACCGCCGACCTCGGCGTCTCCACCACTCAGGATCTGCTGGAACAGGCACGAAAGAGGATAAAACGAGATAACCTGTCCGACCCCCGCGCCCTCAAAGAAATCATCAAGGAGCAGCTCAAGCTCTACATCGCCGGCGACGGCAGCCAGCGGGAATTGTCTCTTCCGGAAAACGAGCCGTTCGTGATCATGGTAGTCGGGGTCAACGGCGTCGGCAAGACGACGACTATCGGTAAAATTGCCAGAAAGTTTATCCGGGCCAACCGGTCGGTATTGCTGGTAGCCGCCGACACCTTCAGGGCGGCTGCTGTGTCCCAGTTGAAGATCTGGGGTGAACGAAACGATGTCAGAGTGGTTGCCCAGCAGGAGGGGGCAGATCCCTCCGCGGTCGTCTATGACGCCATGAGTGTCGCCAAGACCAAAGAGTATGATGTGGTGCTGGTGGATACTGCCGGAAGGCTGCACACCAAGGTCAACCTCATGGAGGAATTAAAGAAGATCAGGCGAGTCATGGACAAACAACTCGCGGGCGCACCGCATGAAGTGCTGCTGGTCATTGACGCAACCACTGGCCAGAACGGCATCTCCCAGGCCAAGCTGTTCAACGATGCGGTCGGTGTCACCG
Organism: uncultured Desulfofustis sp.; assembly: GCA_965601575.1. Classification (GTDB taxonomy): domain Bacteria; phylum Desulfobacterota; class Desulfobulbia; order Desulfobulbales; family Desulfocapsaceae; genus JABDQA01. The sequence goes on from CBFCWR010000106.1 coordinate 4,748, forward strand.
GTGTGGCGCTGACCAAACTCGACGGCACCGCCAAGGGCGGAATAGTGGCGACGATCACCAGGGAGATGGACCTGCCGATCCGTTTTATCGGCGTCGGGGAGCAAGTCGACGATCTCAGAGATTTCGACGCCGATGAATTCATCGAAGCACTTTTTGCTGACAACTGAATAGCCGTCACCACCACCCAACACAACATCCATAATCCATGCGATATACTTACCAGCAACAGGGCCCCGGATGCGGCGGCTGTCTTGTAATCGGCTGTCTTATTGCCCTCGTCACCGGCGGTTTTTCCGGACTTGGTAATTTTCTGGGATTCGTCTTTTATACGGGACTCATATTCGTTCTTGTGGCCCTGGCGGTATTTTTCGGTTTCCAGTTCTGGCTCCAGCGCCAGGTGGCAAGCTATGCAGCCACCCAGTCCGAGAGCCATAATCGCTTTGTCTGGCTGCTGGTCCACATCCTGGTGAAAATCGCCCAGCTCGATGATCATGTCTCCCGTGACGAAGTTCAGACTATTCAGCGCTTTTTCCAATACAACCTGCATTACAACCAGACCAAGATGGCCTGGGTAAAAAATCTTATCAAAGAGGCCACGGAATCGACCGAAACACTGGAATCGATGCTCGAGGAGTTCAAGCGAACATTTGCGTATGAACCGCGTCTGATCCTCCTCGAACTGATATACCAGATCGTCTACACCAAGGATCCGGTTCCCCAGAATGAGCTCGAAAAGGCCAGGCAGATCGCAACGTTCCTCGAGATTTCGCAGTATGACCTGCGCACCATCGAGGCCAAGTACACCTATCACCGCCAGCGCCAGGCCGCGGAGACACGCGTCAATGACGCGCAGTATTATGCCGTGCTCGGTCTCGAGCCTGGCGCAGATATGGAGACGATTAAGAAATCTTACCGCCAGCTCAGTATGAAATACCACCCGGACAAGGTCAGCCACCTCGGTGAGGAATTTCAAGAAGTGGCCGAGGAGAAAATGAAGGAGATCAATGCGGCCTACGACTTCTTCAAGAAGAAATTCGGTGGATGACGCGTACCGTGTTGTTTCCGCCTTAATCAGCACTGTACAGGGCTAACAATTAAGAATAGATACTATTATAGAGGACGCAGATATGGCTGTTTCTGAAAAAATGATCAATTTCAGCGAGAAATCCTCCTGGATCAGAAAAATGTTTGAGGAAGGGGCTCGACTGAAAGCTGAATATGGCAACGACCAGGTATTCGATTTCAGTCTCGGCAACCCCGATGTACCGCCGCCGCCGGAGTTTCGCAAGATCCTCATGGAAGCTGCAGCAGAAACGCAGCCCGGCCAGCATGCCTACATGCCCAACGGAGGTCTCCCCTGGGTACGCGAAGCGATCGCCGCCCGCATGTCCGCAGAACAGAACGTCAGGGTCAATCCGGCCGATATGCTCATGAGCTGCGGGGCCGCCGGGGCCATCAACGTGGTCATGAAGGCCCTGCTCAATCCCGGCGACGAAGTGATTCTTCTCGCGCCCTACTTCGTCGAATACAACTTTTATGTGGATAACCACGGTGGCGTGGGCAGAGTAGTGAACACCGATGATCAATTCAATATTGATCTCGACGCCATCGAAGCGGTAGTGTCCGAAAAGACCAAGGCGGTAATAATCAATTCGCCGAACAATCCGACGGGACAACTCTATTCGGCCGAGGCCATTGCCGAACTGGGAAATCTGCTCGACCGCGCCTCCCAGAAATTCGCCACGACCATTTATCTGATCTCCGATGAGCCCTATCGGAAAATCATTTTCGACGACCACGAAGTACCTTCGATCTTCGAACACGTACGCAATTCGATTGTACTTTCGTCCTTCTCGAAGGACCTCAGTCTGCCCGGGGAAAGAATCGGTTATCTCGCCGTTCACCCGGAGGCCGATGACAAGGCGGCCCTGCTCGACGCCATGACCCTGGCCACGCGCATTCTCGGCTTCGTCAATGCCCCTGCCCTGATCCAGCGGGTCGTCGCAGAACTGCAGGATGCCGTGGTGGACAATTCCATCTACGCCAGGAGGCGGGAACTGTTCTGCTCCATACTCGACGAGGCAGGCTATGAATTCATCAAGCCCAAGGGTGCCTTCTACCTGTTTCCGAAAACGCCAATTAAAGACGATGTCGCCTTCTGCTCCATACTTCAGAAGCAGAAGATTCTCGCGGTCCCCGGACGGGGTTTTGGTGCTCCGGGGTACTTCCGACTGGCATTCTGCATTGACGAGGATTACATCGCCCGCTCGGCCGCCGGGTTCAGAGCGGCCTATGCTGAAGCAACCAGTTGATCGCCGGCCTACGATGATCTGCGGCTGCGCTGCTGCTTTTTATCTTTGAACAGTAGCCGGATCGGTACCCGATCCAGGTCCAATCCGTCCCGGTAGCGGTTTACCAGGTAGCGTTGGTAGGAAAAGTGTACCCCTTTGTAGCTGTTGGTCATGATCACAAAGGTCGGAGGTGCGGTGCTGATTTGCGAGGTGTAATAGAGTTTCAGCCGTTTGTTCTTGTAAATTGGCGGTGAGTGATGCTCGGTGGCGTCGCTCAGCAGGCGATTTAACGCAGAAGTTGGAAAGGTTGCGGTAAATTGACGATACACCGAGCCAACTGCGGGGAAGAGCCGCTTGAAGCCGTAACCGGTGAGCGCAGAAACCGTTATCAACGGGGCGAAACCGACAAACGGCACAGCCCGGGCGATTTCCTCCATGATCTGCTCCTGACGCTTCTTGTCACCGGCGACCAGATCCCACTTGTTGACCAGCAGGATCAACCCTCTGCCCTGGTCCTGGGTATAGCCAATGACTTTGGCATCCTGCTCGGTGATACCTTCCTCGGCATCGAGCAGGACCACCGCAATATCGCAGCGTCCGAGCGCAGCCAGCGCTTTGAGAATACTGAACTTCTCCAGCTTCTCCCGGGTTTTCCCCTTACGGCGTATGCCGGCGGTGTCGATCAGCAGATAATTCCTGTCTTTATGGCTGAGCAGCGTATCCACCGAGTCCCTGGTGGTCCCCGACATTTCTGACACCACCATGCGCTGCTCGCCGACGATTCGGTTGATCATTGACGACTTGCCCACATTGGGACGCCCCAAGAAAGCCATTCTAATGGTGTTATCAGGAATATCCAGGCTGGTGCTGTGGTCGGGCAGCGCTTCACACAATCCGTCAATCAGTGTGGCAAACCCATAACTGTGCTCAGCCGACACGCTCCACAACTGATCGACTCCTAACTCGTAGAAGGGAATCAGCAGCTCATCTTCCTGCTCGGGGCCGTCTATCTTATTAACCACGTAGAAGATTCTTTTATCCACTCGACGCAGCAGATTGATCACTTCATGGTCGGCGGGCATCAGTCCGTCTTTACCGTCCATCATGAATAGAATTATATCGGCTTCGTCGATGGCGGCCATGGCCTGGGATCGGATATCCTCGACCATCGCATCTTCAGGGTTGTCGTCGATGCCGCCCGTATCCACCAGCAGGAAGAAGTGGTCCTTCCAGGAGACCCGCTCGTATTGCCGATCCCTGGTAACCCCCGGGGTCGGATCGACAATGGCCTTGCGGGAACGGGTAATGCGGTTGAACAGGGTTGATTTCCCCACATTGGGCCGCCCCACCAGGGCCACTATGGCGGTCGTACTGTTCTTCATTAAAACTCGACCTGTATAATTACCGGATCCGAAGCCATCGAGCGGTTCATGCAGAAAAACGGCTGCGAAACAGTCGTATTGATTCGGCGGCTGTTTTTCGCAACAGAGGAAAATCGTCAAATATGGGATCGGACAGTCTATTCTGCAGCATTATCAGCGAGGGCATCAGAAACTGGCTGAAAAACTGTTTTCGCTTCTTTCCCGAGAGAAAGGCAAATGCGCCAATGATCTGCAGATTTCTCTGCAGGGCAAGATAGGGATAGGACATCTCGACCCGGTTCACGTCAAGCCCATTGCGCTTTTTGAGATTGCCCAGGTAGTACTTCAGTAATTCCTCCTGCAGTCGACCAGACAGCCCGGCGTAAGGATCGATCAGCAACGATGCAATATCATAGCCCGGCGGACCGATTCGACCGGCCTGAAAATCTATGACCCGCACGCGACCATCTTTGAGCATGATATTGCGGGATTGAAAATCACGATGAAGAAAGTACGGCTCGAAATGATCCATCACCCGGCGCGCGAGCTTCTCGAACTCGGCCTGCAAACCGTCAACCTCTTCGGCAAACAGTGTATCCTTCCAGAAGGCATTGTAGAAATAACCTGATTCGCGCTCGATCATCAACGACTGGTCGTAGGTTTCGGTATCGTAGCACCAGTTCTGATCGAAATCCTTGACGCCGTCGATCTGCATGGTGATCAACGTGTCGATCACATCCTTATAGAGAACCCTCAAACTCTCCTCAGTCTCTGCCTTGAGCTGACCATGCAGGCGAAGATCTCCAAGATCTTCAAAGA
>CBFCWR010000107.1:0-9156 GCA_965601575.1 uncultured Desulfofustis sp.
TCAAACTCTGCTCATAGTGTTCGGCAAATTCGTCAAATACCTCTTGCACATACGATTCCGGCGAATGAGTTCTGGTTTCTCCGGAAAGCGCCGCCCTCATGAAATCTGCCGACTCATGGCCCGGATCTATTTTAAGAATATTCTCATACAGTTGCAGTGCGCCTTCAATCTCTCCTCTCTTATGAGTCAGGTAGGCAAGATTATTAAGTGAAGGAAGATGATCAGGTGCACGTTCGATAACGTCTCGATATATTTGCTCCGCGCGGTGTTCATCATCAATAGAGCGGAAGCAACCAGCCAGATTGTAGAGGCTATCGATATCATCCGGGTTGATATCAAGCGCTTTAAGGTAGGACTCTATGGCAGCCCGGTAGCGACCGAGTTTCTTTTGACATAGGGCACAATTGTAGAGGAGATCATCACTTGCAGGGTTTATTGCCAGCCCCCTGAGATTGCACTCCAGCGCTTCTTCGAACCGTCCCAATTCAAAAAGCAGCAACCCGCAGTTGAAAAAAAGCTGCCAGATGTCGGGATAGTTATTGATCAGTTCCCGGTAAAGCAGTTCTGCCTGTGTAAGCTCACCCGCTTGGTGCAAGGAAAAGACAGCCTCTAGACGACGCGCGAGAAGATCTTGATCAATGGTGGTAAAGTCCTTCATGAAAAGCGAGCCAGACAGTAAATCATAACTGAGAAATGACGTGCAAATAATCCCATTTCTAATATAAATGAGGTGCGTTACTATACTGGCATGCAGGGGGCGTGACAAGTGCGCAAATTTGAATTCCCAGGTGACGGCTATGTCTCCAACCGATAGTAAAAAACGGGAAATGATAGGCAGCGAAGGGATGGTTCTGCTCGATATGATCAGACGTCTGAACCGACGCAGCGCCTCCGGCCACCTTCTGAAGTTGATTCAAAAGACCCACCCAGCTGACATGGCATGGGTTTTTAGGCATCTGAACGAAGAGGAGCGGTCTAATATTTTCAATATCATTGCCCAGACTGAAGTCGTAGGCGAGTTTCTCAGCGAACTGGATGATGCCATCCTGGTAGACTTGATCCAACACCTGACCCCGCAGTACCTGGCCTCGATTCTTGCCGGTATTCCCTCCGATGACGCGGTCGACATTCTTGAGACAATTCCCGATGATCTCGCCGCAGAAATCAGCGAACACATGGCCAAGGAAGACCGGGAAGAGTTCGAAGGTCTGCTGCAGTATCATCCGGAGACCGCCGGCGGCCTGATGTCGCCAGATTTCATGTGTCTCGAGGAAGACCTCACGGTGGGGGAAGCTATTTCGATCATCCAGCAGAAGAGCGAAGAGATGGAGATGGTCTTCTATCTCTACATCAAATATGGGGACGGCAAACTGGCCGGTGTGATCTCCCTGCGCGAACTGTTGATGAATGCGCCCGGAAGAAAACTCAAAGATGTAATGAATCCAAACGTCATATCGGTGAGCACGGATACCGATCAGAGTGAAGTCGCCCACGTGGTTTCGCAATACAATATCCTGGCTGTGCCAGTGGTCGATTCTTCTTACAACCTGCTGGGTATAGTTACCGTCGATGACATAATCGACGTCATCCGAGAAGAGGCGACCGAAGATTTCCTGCAGATGGCTGGCGCCGGTAAGGACCGTGAAATCCTGCTGAAATCTACCTTTGACAATGCCATGCTGCGAGCTCCATGGCTCTTTGCCTCCTGGATTGGCGGGATCATGGCCATGGTCATCATCGGCAGCTTCGAGCATGAACTCACCAAGGTCATTGCCTTGGCTTCGTTCATCCCCATAGTGATGGGAATGGGAGGTAATATCGCCACCCAGTCATCGACCATCATTGTGCGGGGTATTGCCACCGGTCGGGTGAACATGAACGAGCTGTTTAAAGTGATTTTCAAAGAATTCAGGGTCGGGCTTCTGCTTGGCTGCGTCTACGGTGTTTTCCTCGGCGTTGTTTCCTTTTTTCTTCACCGGGACCCCACCTTGCTGGGACTGGTTGTCGGTCTGTCCATCTTCTTTATCATGGCCATGTCCGCCACCCTCGGAACCGTCATACCGCTGGTTCTGAGGCGATTTGGATTTGACGCCGCCATTGCCACCGGTCCCTTCGTCACCACTGCCATCGATATCGTAGGCGTGATGATGTATTTCTATACCGCCAAGCTGATTCTTGGTCTTTAATCGTTGTATCCATGGAACCATCAAAAAAAACGGGCTCCTTCAAGCCCTTCATTCTCCTGCTGATACTCGCCGGCATGCTCTGGTATCTGTTTGGCGGGCAAAACCTTCAGCAGATCAATCGTAACGCGGAACCGCGAGCGATCACAGCCCGAGGCGATCTGGCCGAGGATGAGCAAAACACCATCGACATATTCAGGGAGAGCGCACCATCGGTGGTGTTCATTACCAGTCTCGCGGTAAGGAGAAATCTCTTCTCTCTGAACGCGGTGCAGATCCCCCAGGGAACCGGATCGGGCTTCATCTGGGACAGCGAAGGCAGGATCGTTACCAACTATCATGTCATTTCCGATGCCAGCCAAATCCGGGTTACCCTTTCAGATCAATCCGAACATAAGGCGTTACTCGTCGGTGCTGCTCCGGACAAGGACCTCGCGGTGCTACAAATAAGTGCGCCGGCTCGTAAACTAAAACCAATAGCCGTTGGTGAAGCCTCAAACCTATTGGTCGGCCAGAAAGTTTTTGCCATCGGCAATCCATTCGGCCTTGACCACACTATCACTTCGGGCATTATCTCTGCTCTGGGCAGGGAGATCAATGCAATCACCGGACGGACAATCGAAGGGGTGATCCAAACCGATGCGGCAATAAATCCCGGCAACTCAGGGGGACCCCTTCTCGATAGCGCCGGACGATTGATAGGAGTCAATACAGCGATTTACAGCCCTTCAGGGGCATATGCCGGCATTGGTTTCGCCGTTCCGGTTGAGGCGGTGAACCGGGTGGTACCCGATCTGATCAAATACGGCAAATTGATTAAACCGGGTATCGGGGTAACTCTTGTTGATGAGCGTTATGCCGCTAGATATGGCATCAATGAAGGCATATTGATCGGCAGGGTCGAAGTGGGAGGGCCCGCGGATCAGGCTGGTCTTCAGGCCGCCCGGCAGCTGCGCGGAGAAATCGTGACCGGCGACATTATAGTTGGTATAGACGGTACACTGGTCAACTCCGTTAACGACGTCAGAGACATACTTGAAAATCTTCAGGTGGGCGACGAGGTAGAGCTGACCTATCTGCGCCAGGGGCAGGAGCTTACCACTCGCATGAGGCTTGAACCGGTGAATTGAGATTCAGGTTACTCTGAATGCATCCTGGTTGTTTCCCGGCGTGCGAGTTCTCTCATATCTCTGGTTCGATCAGATTCGTCGATTATCTCCTCACCCACGATCTCCTCCAGCACATCTTCCATCGAGATGATGCCGGTTACCGAGCCATATTCGTCGACAACCACGAAAAGGTGTTGACGTCTCTCAAAAAAATCTATCAGAACCAGATTAAGGGGCATTGTTTCCGGAACAAAATGAGCCGGCCCCTTGAACTTTCCAAGGGCGGCCGAGAGCTTCTGTTGAGCGGCAGCCAGAAGCACGTCTTTTCTCATGATGATGCCGGTGACATTGTCGGGGTCCTTGTCATACACCGGAACCCGGCTATGACTGGTAAGCCGTGAAATTTCAAGCATTGCGTCTTCGACTGAAAGATTTTCATCAAGCGAGAAGGTGACCGTGCGGGGAGTCATCACCTGACGCACGGTTTTCTGCTTGAGGTCGATGATGTTGGAGATGACCTTTTCCTGAACCTCTTCCAGCTGACCGGACTGCCGAGACATCGCAGCGATGGTCTGCAATTCTTCGGCAGTGATGGAGTCCTCGCTCTTATCTTGGGGGATAAGGCGGGTGATGGTCTGGCACAGCTTGACGATCGGCTTGAGGCAGATCACCATTATACGGATGGGCAAGGCGATAAATGGGGCAAGCCGGAAAGAATACGACACTCCCACAGTTTTGGGGATTATCTCCGAGAAGATCAGAATCGCCATGGTAAAAGCCGCCGAAAATAAGATGACATTGCGGTCACCGAAAAGATGGGCTGCAGCGGCACCGGCAATAGCTGCACCGACGGTGTTGGCAATGGTGTTGAGGGTCAGAATGGCAGTGATTGGTTCGTCGATATCGCTTTTCAGATCGTGCAATGTGCTGCCCGCCTTGGTTCCGGATTTACGCAGCATTTCCACCTGGGAGGTGGTGAGCGAGTAGAGAACGGCTTCACAAATCGAGCAGAGGGCGGACACGACAATAGCGAGTGAGACCGAGACGATGAGTGTCTGCAGCATGAGTGATTCTCCGGATCATTGTAATTCGGGTTTTGATGTATAATAGTAGTCAAGTAACGTTTTTCCTAGATAATTCAAGCCGCTTGACGCTTTCATAGATAGTAAGACAGCAATTGCGAGGTTGAGATAATGACTACATGCAAGATCGGGTTCACGCAGAAATCGATCCTCTCCTATACGGGCGCACTGTCGGTGTTTCTGGTTGCCGAAAATGGCAAGAAACTGCCCAAGAGTGACCCGCTTATCCGAACCATTGTCAAAGAGCTCTATGGACTAGGTGATTTCAAGGGCAAGAAGGATGAATCCCTTATCCTGTATCCCGGCAATTTCAAGGTGGCAAAGAGCTTTACCTGTAGAAGAATAGTGCTGGTTGGAATTGGAGAAATTGACAAGGCCGAATCCCAGGATCAACTACTGGAAATATTCAGAAAAGCGGGCGGGACAATCAGTCAATCAGCTAAAAAAGTAAAGGCAGATGAGTTGCTGCTGGTGCTTCCCGGATATGTTGACGATGCTCGTCATAGCGTGGCCGCTGCACTGGTGGAAGGTATAGTATTGGGGAATTATAAATTCAGAAGCTACAAAAAGAGAAAAGACCAGAAGAATAAATACAAAGGACTGAAAACGATCACTATCCATGGCAAGGGTGGAGGGCTCAGAAGAGCTGTAGATCGAGCCCGTATAGGAGCCATTGCGGCAATGTCCGCCAGAGACATGGGCAACGAACCGGCCAATTACTGGACCCCTGAGCATTTTGCTAAATTTGGTCGTGAACTGGCCCGTCAAAGTGACCTGGTCTGCAGGGTCATAGGGAAGAACCAGATCAAAAAACTGGGAATGGGCGGCATCATTGCCGTCAACCAGGGATCTGCAATTGAACCTCGAGTGGTGATACTCGAGCATAAACCCAAGCGTTTCCGCACTACGGTTTTGCTGGTCGGCAAGGGAATCACCTTCGATTCAGGCGGCGTCAGTCTGAAACCCGCCGCTGGCATGGAAGATATGAAATATGACATGTGCGGCGGGGCAGCAGTGATATCAACCATGCAGGCAGTTGCCGAGAATAAGCCCGGCGTCAGAGTGGTTGCCATCGTACCCGCCACCGACAACATGTCGGGAAGTTCGGCGGTAAAACCTGGCGATGTAATAACCCATTACAACGGGGTTACATCTGAGGTCATCAACACCGATGCCGAAGGCCGTCTCATTCTGGCAGATGCTCTGGCATACGGGATAGAGAAATACAGTCCGGACTGTGTCATAGACCTGGCGACCCTGACCGGGGCGGTTATTATCGGTCTCGGGCACCATCGATCCGGCTTGATGAGCAACAACGACGTGCTCGCTGAGGCTATCGGTGCGGCAGGAGAGGCAACCGGAGAGAAGGTCTGGCGCTTGCCGCTGGACCAGGAATATAGTGAGCAACTGGACTCAGAAGTGGCCGATGTGAAAAATATAGGCGGCAGAGCAGCAGGCTCGATCACCGCCGCCGCCTACCTTAAAAAATTTGTCGGCGACACGCCTTGGGCCCATCTTGACATTGCCGGCACTGCCTGGGACTTCACCAAGAAAAGCTATATCCCCAAGGGACCTTCAGGATTCGGGGTGAGGCTGCTGCTGGAATTCATTGCACGGTGTTCCACGCTGAAATTCGCAGAACGGAAAAAGAACAAATAAAAAAGGGGTTTTCGAATCGAAAACCCCTTTTTGTCAGTTTCAGCCTTGCGGCAGATCTGATAGGCTACAGACGTTCCACTTTATCGGCAGCAGGTCCTTTCGGGCCTTCCACTATTTCGAATTTAACCCGAGCTCCCTCGTCTAGTGATTTGAAGCCATCGCCCTGAATTGCTGAGTAGTGGACGAAAACGTCGGATTCTCCCTCTCTTTGAATGAAACCAAATCCTTTCGCGTCATTGAACCACTTAACCGTACCTTCTGCCATTCTCCTACTCCTTTTTGTTGCAGCCCTGATGACAGGCTTTTTGATAGTTGTTGATCACGTCTGATGAACAACAACGTTACTACGAGTGGAACATTCCGAGTTGAGAAAGATTCTCAACAAAAACTCGAAAAAACCAATTATTCCACCAATTAAACAAAGACCGACTTAGCATATCATTTATCGAATGGCAATCTTTTTATTTGTTTAATGGAAAACTATTTTAATCGTTAAAAAGATGAATTTTTACTTAATTTCAGGCGATTAAAGCTTTATTATGACGGTCGACCATTACAATCCGAGGGTTCATTTAACCCCAAAAACTTCATCAAAGGTAGATAGCGCGTGCGTTTTGACTACGGCTTTACCTCGCATTACCTGACTCTTTCGCCGGGGCGAATCCATTACCTGGATGAGGGGCAGGGTACTCCTGTTGTGCTGGTGCACGGCAATCCAACCTGGTCTTATTATTACCGAGACCTGGTCACGCAGCTTGCGCACCGATACAGGGTAGTAGTCCCTGATCATATCGGCTGTGGGCTTTCCGATAAGCCCGCTAAATACGACTATACTCTTGAGAACCACATCGACAACCTGCTGTCGCTACTCGACCATCTCAGCATACGGCAGACGTCGATGGTGGTTCATGACTGGGGTGGCCCTATAGGTCTTGGCGCAGTTGTTGAGGGGGGAATCGAACTTGAGAAACTGGCAATCCTCAACACTGCCGCTTATAGGTCAACCAGAATTCCACTACGAATCAGAATCTGTCGCTGGCCGGTTCTCGGTAAACTGCTTGTCCAAGGACTGAACGGATTTTCCAGAGCAGCGATATTCATGGCGGTACACAAGCGGATGAGCAGGGAAACGGCGAGGGGGTATCTATATCCCTACGACACGTGGAGTCACCGGCGAGCAATCTATGAATTTGTAAGAGATATTCCTCTACATTCCGCTCACCGCTCCCATGCGGCATTGGTGCGTATCGAAAAGAGCCTGGTAAAAATTGATGAGAGTCGAATACCTGTCGGGGTATTTTGGGGAGGAAAAGATTTCTGTTTTGACGATTATTACTTCGACCAGTGGAAGCTCCACCTGCCTCAAGCTCATTACCGCTACTTCAACGAATGGGGACACTATCTGCTGGAAGACGGCAAAGGTTCAATAGAGAAGATTATAGAAGATTTTCTGAGTGATAACCAGGTTGTTCCCAATGAGTGATAATATCGCCCACACCCTGAGCAGAACAAGCCAGGAGCTTGGATCACGTCTGGCTGTGACCGAAGCTCAGAGTGGCAGATCATGCACCTTCAGTGAGCTTGACAGGTATGCCGACAGGTATGGCGCCCATCTTGAAAAAGAAGGGGTGAGCAGTGGCGACCGGGTGATGCTCATGGTCAGGCCGTCGATCGATTTCATTGCCCTGGCATTTGCACTTTTCCGTATAGGCGCACCGGTAATCCTGATTGATCCCGGCATGGGCTACAAGAATCTGCTGAGGTGTATTGCCGGGGTCAAGCCGGATTATCTTATCGGCGTTCCTACGGTTATCGCCTTAAGTTTTCTTTACGCCGCAAAGTTTCGCTCCCTGAAAAAAAGATTCTGTTGTGGAAATTTTCTGGGAATACGAAAATTGGACATACGCCAGCAACGCGAACTGCCGCAACCACCGTTACACACCTTCACTCCCAATGAAAGTTCACTGGCGGCGATAATATTTACTACTGGTTCCACTGGCCCCCCTAAAGGGGTACGATTCGAACATTCAATCTTCAGCGCTCAACTTGAGAAAATCCGATCTTTTTATGGGATAGGTCCAGGCGATGTGGATCAACCCGGTTTTCCACTTTTTGCACTGTTCTCAACAGCGCTTGGCGCCCACGCGGTCATTCCGGACATGGATCCCACCAAACCGGCCCAGGTCGATCCCCGACGGTTTGTAGATTCGATCCAGCACTATCAGGTAACTTATTCGTTCGGCTCACCGGCTATCTGGCAAGTGGTAAGCCACTATTGCAGTCAGAATAACATACGCTGCAATAGCCTGAAGAAGGTACTCATGGCCGGTGCGCCGGTGAGTGGCGCGCTCGTGGAGCAAGTTTTTGATATTATCGCTGAAGACGGGGAGATCCACACACCGTACGGCGCCACCGAGAGCTTGCCAATCGTCTCAATTGAGGGCCGCACTATCGTCGATGAAACCTGGCCGGAGACAAAGAAGGGCAAAGGCACCTGTGTGGGAAGTGCAGTGCCCGGCGTATCCATTAAAATCATTAAACCAACCGATTCTTTGTTGCCCACCATCGATGAATGTACCATCCTTGAACCCGGCCGCTGTGGTGAGATTATCGTCAAAGGAGACGTGGTCACTCGTGCCTATGATGGCAATGATGCGCAGACTATGGCCAGCAAAATTAAAGATGATGACGGTTTCTGGCACCGGATAGGTGATGTCGGCTACCTTGACAGCCAAGACCGTCTATGGTTCTGCGGCAGGAAAGCGCATCGTGTATTCAGTCGCAAAGGTACGATGTATACGATTTGCTGTGAAGCGTTGGTCAACAATCATCCCGATGTATTTCGCTCCGCACTGGTGGGCATAGATTCCGGCCAAGAGTACCAGACAGCCGTAATGATCATCGAACTCCATAAACCGGTCACTAGAAAAGTTGAGGACGTCGTAAACGAAGTGGCAGGTATCTGCGCACGCCATCCTCTTCTCGAAATTATCGAGCACGTGCTTGTCCATGAGAACTTTCCTGTTGATATTAGGCACAATGCGAAAATATTTCGTGAAAAATTGAGTGTCTGGGCGCAACAGCGGGTGCAAAAACAATCATGAAGAGAGTTCTGGTTACCGG
>CBFCWR010000108.1:0-9156 GCA_965601575.1 uncultured Desulfofustis sp.
AGGCCGTGGAACAACAGAGTTCCACGGCCTCAAATATTCAGCTTGGGAGGGCTGTTACATTCCGGTCACCGCTTTGAACCAATCTCCGACAAAAGCCAGGGGGCCACCGCTGGCCGCCATTCCGCCAACGATGCAGGCCAGACTCCAGAGACCTACGACCACCCCAAATGCTGCCACGGTAATCACCCCGACCTTGGATACTTCAGTGGTCGCATCCTGGGTTGTGGTCGTCGTGCTTATTGCTTTATCGACTACTTTTGTACGTTCGCTCATCTGTTTCACCCCTTCTATCAGGATCCGATTACCGCTCTGAACCAATCGGCGACAAGAGCTCCAGGACCGCCGCTTGCTACCATGCCGCTCACCAGAGCGATGGTTGCCCAGACACCAATTGCCAGCGAGGAAATTCCAACAACAGCAATCCCGACTTTATATATCTGCTCGTCTACTTTACCGGTTGATCTGGTTTCGGTTCTAGTCTTCTTGAGAATGGCTTTTTTCATCAGGTGACCTCATTTTATTTAGTTGTGGTTAGTGGTGAATTGTCGACGTTTGAGTACTACATTGCATCACCTGTGCCACAATGTATACAAGGGCATCTAATCTTTTTCTGTAATGCACTTAACATATTGTTATTTATTATTAAATTTTTCTAACTATCATTTATTACAGGAAGAAGAGAGGAGCTATTGGAGATCTCTTGCTGGAACAAAAACTGTTGCACCAACTGTTGCGCCGCCACACATGCAACAGTCAGCGCAACAGGTTGCAACAATTTATTGCGGGGTATTGATAGCAAGCCGCTTAATCTTTCGATACAACGTTGAACGGTCAATGGAGAGCAGCCGGGCTGCCTTTGATTTGTTTCCTCCGGCCTGTTCCAGAGCATCGAGCAGCTCCTGCCGCTCATCTCTCACCTGTCCGGGCTGAGTGTCTCGGAACGGCTGTTCTTCAACCTTCGCTCTCTCCGGTGAGCCGGCACTACTGGAGGAGCGCCGGGAACTTCTCACCAGCTCTTCTGAAAGATGCTCCACCAGGAGATTGGGTCCGTCACACAGAATACACCCCCGCTCCATCACGTGGCGAAGTTCCCGGACATTGCCGGGCCAGGAATAGTTGGTGAGGATATCCATGGCCCTATCGGAAACGGAGTGGATTTGCCGGCCATGTTTTTCACAAAAGAAAATAAGAAAATGATTAACCAGAAGGGGCAGACACTGATGCCGGTCCCGTAAAGGAGGGAGATGAATTTCCACGACCTTGAGCCGATAGTAGAGATCTTCGCGGAACTCGCCGAGCCGGACCTTTTCCTTGAGATCCACATTGGTGGCGGCGATCACCCTGACATCGACCTTGACGGGATTATCGCTGCCCACCGGCGTAAATGTCATCTCCTGGAGGAAGCGCAGCAGTCTGAGCTGCATCCTCGGGGTGATATCTCCAATCTCGTCGAGCAGCAGTGTTCCTTTATCGGCCTGGAGCAACCGTCCCGGCCGGTCACGATCCGCCCCGGTAAAAGCTCCCTTTCGGTGACCAAACAGCTCACTTTCCAATAGATCTTCAGCCAGGGCTGCACAGTCCACCTTAATGAGCGGCATCGAACTGCGGCTGCTCTCCTCGTGCAGAGCCTCGGCAGCCAGTTCTTTACCGGTCCCCGATTCCCCGGTGATGAGCACGGTGGTTTCCACTTTGCCGACATTTTCAATGAGCCGGTAGATGCGCTGCATCACCTCGCTGGCCCCGACAAAGCCGTGAAAATGGTTCCGGTCCTTGAGCAAATCCTTGTTCTTGTTTACCGTAATTTCACGGGCAACGAGTACGGCACCTTTAAGCGAGTTGTCACCCGTCTCCAGCGGGGCACCGTTGAGCAGCAGCATCTTCACCGAGCCGTCGGGCTTGACGCACTCCACCAGATGCTCGCGGATGATCTCCCCCGTGTCTACCACTTTCCTGGCGTCCTTGAGACACGCGTCACCCATTTCGCCGGGTATCTTGTCAACCCCATCGGTGACATCCACTTTAAAGGCCTCCAGCCACTGCTGAGCAGCCTGGTTCAGCTTAATTATTTTGAGATCGTGGTCAACAGCGATGATGGCGTCCCTGACAGAGCTGAAAATGGCCTCGAGATAATATTGATAGCGCTCGTTTTTCCTGATCAGTTCCTGCTTTTCACGCTCCAACTCTCGATACTTCAGGGCCTGGGAAACGATTTTCAATAATTTTTCCTTGTTTACCGGCTTGGAAAGGTAATCGAAGGCGCCGTAGCGAACCGCTTCCGAGGCTGAGTCAAGATTGGGGAAGCCAGTGATCATCACCACCGGGCAGGTAATACCGGTTTCCCGGATATGGCGCAAAAGATCGGTCCCCTTGTCGCCCTCCAGCACGATGTCGCTGATAATCAGATCAAAGGAGTGATTATTGATCAGTTCAAGGGCTTCGTCCAGGGTGGCGGCCACCTTGACCTGTTCATACCCCTCCCGCCGCAGAAACATCTCGAAGGTAAGGCGCAGGCTCTCCTCGTCATCGACGATCAGGATTTTATGGTCATCCATCTGCTTTTCTCCTCGTGCTTCCGGATGCGGGAATTTCGAAGATCACATCGGTGTATTTGTTGAGCACAGAATCCACGCTCAGGGTGCCTCCATGGTTCTGGATGATACCGAAACTGATACTCATGCCGAGGCCTGTCCCCTGGCCTTTGGGCTTGCTGGTGAAAAACGGTTCAAACAGTTTATCGAGAATGCCCTGGGGGATGCCGGTGCCCAGGTCACGGACCACCGTTCGAATTTTATCCCCGCCTTCATCTTCAATTTTGTCGCAGGAGATTATGATTTTCTTGTCGGGTGAACTGTGTGGATAGCGTTCGCTAAGCGCGTAGCGGCTGTTGTTGATGGCGTTGAAAACCACCTGCTGGAGCTGCATGAAATTACCCACGACCAGGCAGGCCTCGCAGGAGAAGTTCTGCTCAACCCGGATTCCTTCCTTGCGCAGCTGGTGATCGACCAGGGACAGACACTCACTCACCACTTCCCTGAGATCCACCTCACTGAGTTCATTTTCGTTCTCCCGGGCAAAAGATAGTAGACTGTCTATGATATTGGCGATTCTCTCGCCCTCGCTGACGATACGGCTGCACAACTCGGCCTGAGGAGATTCATCATGGGCATCGTCGAGAAGCAGTTGAGCGAAATTTATGATTCCGTTGATCGGGTTATTGACCTCGTGGGCGACTCCGGCGGCGAGTTCACCAATGGCAGCGAGCTGCGCAGTTCTGATGGACTCGACCTTGAGCGATTCTTCACGGCTGAGTTTTCTGGCCTGCAGCATCACCGAGTCGCTTTCATCCCCTTCTGAACCCAGCGGAGTAATGACCAGGTGATACTCTCCACCCAGACCCGGCAGGCGTGTATCCTCGCTTTTTGCCTGGCGGGTGAGCAGAAATTCCTCCAACGGGCATTTAATATGCGGCCAGCGTCCGCCATGGATAATCTGGCAGATGCCCCTGCCAATTATCTCCTCCCGCGTCTTTCCGGCCGCGCTCAGGGCAGCCTGGTTGGCCTCTGTGATTATCCCATCAGACGTGGTCAGCAGTACAGGATCGGGTATCTGCTGAAGGAACTCGGTTCGCGTCTGATGATGTGCCTCTTTATCTGACCTCACCCATTTCACCCCTGTGAAACGTTTTTCACCATCCGGCTATCGCCGGATTACCACCCTTGAATCAATTCCGAATCGAGAAAAATCTCCTATGACGCGGCGCCAAGAATTGTATCGGAACCTTCTGAAAGAGAGTGCCAAGATGCTGTTCTGAGCGCGACGAAGAATTGCAGGAAAAGGTCCGTTTCGGATGAACACTGTTCATACTACTACTCCCGCGCATACATGTAAAATAGAACGATATGGTAATTGCAAGGTTAAATATTTAAGCTTATAATGAAATATATGCAAAAACCAGCATTGAGATGATCACGGTCAGTATCACCTAAGGTTATGGAACAAAACAGAAAAAATAGAATTAAAAACCCTGATGTCGGCTACATCACCATCGACAGTGATGGTCGTATCTGCTCCTGCAACGATCTCGCCGCCACCCTGCTCGGCTCTGAAGGCTCCCAGCTGCTCAACACCCGTCTTGCCGATGTTATCGCTTCGGACAATCGCTTTGCTCCGCTGGCGAAACGGCTCAATGAACCCGAAAAAACTCTGCAGAACGAACAGTTCGACCTGCTCGGTTTCCACGAGGGCAGGACGGAGGCCCTGACCATCCGCATCGTCAGGTTTGTGAGTCCGGAAGGAGATTACCGGGGCGGCTACATTGGCCTTATCGACCGATCCGCCGCGTTCACCGCACGGGCCCTGGCGCTCAACTCGATTGCCGAGGGCGTGTTTACCGTCGATGATGAGATGAAGATCACCTCTTTCAACGAAGCTGCCGAAAAAATGACCGGCTGGCGCCAGGAAGAGGTGCTCGGCAAGCCCTGCAAGGCAGTGTTTCGTTCCAACATCTGCGGCAGCTCCTGCGCACTATCCACCGCCACGGCCAATAACTGCAATATCCTGGTCGACAAAGACGTCTACATGACCAGGAAGGACGGCTCTTCCTTCCCGGTCAGAATCAGCGCCACACCTTTGATCAACGAGGACAACCAGATCGTCGGCGGAGTGGAGACCTTTCGCGATATCAGCGAAACGGTGCAGAGCGACCTGATTATCAACGCCGTGGCCGACGGTGTTGTCACCTTCGATGAAGAAGGTATCATTACCTCTTTCAACGCCGGCGCCCAGCAGATCACCGGCTGGTCTGAAGAAGAGGTGGTGGGCAGACCCTGTGACGAGATGTTTTTCGGCGCCGACAGCGTGGTTGCCTGCCCGATCATGGAAAGGGACCCTGACGGGGAACCGTGCACGGTCATAGACCAGGACGGCTATGTGGTCGACAAAGACGGTTTCAATATCCCCATATCGGTCTCCATCACCCCGATGCTTGATGCCGAGCGCGTACCGATCGGCTGTGTCCAGACCTTCCGGGACAATACCCAGGCGCTGCAGAATAAACTGATCCTCGATTCCGTCGCCGACGGGGTGTTCACCGTCGACAGGAACTGGAGGATCACCTCTTTCAACCTGGCCGCCGAGCTGATCACCGGCTGGGAGAGAGAAGATGCAGTCGGCAGCTTCTGCAGCGATGTCTTTCACAGCTCGATCTGCGGCAAAAACTGCGCCGTAGCCGAAGCCCTGTATACCGGCAAGCCGGTTGCCAACCGCTCCATTACCATCGAAGACGCTGATGGCAAAAGAAAACCGATCAGCATAAGTGCGGCCCCACTGGTGGATGTGGTCGGCAACGTCATTGGCGGAGTCGAAACGTTCCGCGACTTGACCGTCGAAGAAACGCTGCGCAAACAACTGATGCAACGCTTCACCTTCGATGAAATCATCAGCAAGAGCCCGGCCATGCAGCGCTTTTTCGATATCCTGCCGGATATCGCCATCAGCGACTCGACGGTACTCATCCTCGGGGAGAGCGGTACTGGTAAGGGGATCATGGCCGAGGCGGTGGTCAACTCCTCTTCGCGGCGGGACAAACCCTTCATCTCCGTCAATTGCGGCGCCATCCCGGAGACGCTGCTGGAGTCGGAGCTCTTCGGCTACCGTTCAGGGGCCTTTACCGATGCCAGAAAAGACAGGGAAGGCCGCTTCAGTGCTGCCAA
Source organism: uncultured Desulfofustis sp. (assembly GCA_965601575.1). GTDB lineage: Bacteria > Desulfobacterota > Desulfobulbia > Desulfobulbales > Desulfocapsaceae > JABDQA01. The sequence continues at coordinate 5,712 of CBFCWR010000108.1, forward strand.
CGGGGGCACCATCTTTCTCGATGAGATCGGTGATATCCCCCACAATCTGCAGGTCAAGCTGCTCAGGGTACTCGAGGAGCATGTCTACGAACCGCTTGGTTCGAACGAGTCGATAAAGGTCGATATCCGGGTCATTGCCGCCACCAACCGGGATCTCAAAGCCCTGGTCGAAGAAGGCGCCTTCCGCGATGATCTCTATTACCGGCTCAATGTGGTGAATATCACGCTGCCGCCGCTGCGCGACAGAAAAGAGGACATACCGCTACTGATCGAACATTTCATAGACAAGTTCAGGGCAGAAAAACAAAAAGATATCAGTGGCATAAGTGATGCAGTACTGGCTCGCCTAATGCATCATTCCTTCCCCGGCAATATAAGGGAACTGGAAAATATCATCGAATATGGCTTCATTCTCTGTCCTGGAGGTTTGATCCAGGAATATCATCTACCCGACTCGTTCCACCAGGAGGAATCGGCCGGCAGTCTCGAGAAAGGACTGCATAGCGATGGGCTCAGTCTGGAAGAGATTGAAAAGCAGGCTATTCTTGGCGCCCTGCAGCGCAACAAGTGGAAGAAAATGATGACCTGTCGGGAGTTGGGAATCTCCAAGGATACCCTGCGCAGGAAAATCGAGCGCTACAACCTGGAAAACCCCCTGGACGTGGTCTCCTAGAATCCCTGCAGAATAAATGAGCTGCCGATCCGAGGCAATTGCCCCACGGGCCGTCTGTCCGGGGTCGGCCAGGACCATTATCCGTGCAATCTGCCCCGACAAGGCTTTGCGGACCATATCGGACGACAGGTCGATGCTGGCGTGAGTGCCGCGATGCCGATCTGCATGCAATAGAGTTTTCGCACGGCTGCGCCGTACATGGCTCTCTGCCTGCACCCTCTGTATGGCGCATAACCAGGTTGGCGCAGACCAACCCCGCTGACAAGACTAATTTCTCTCCTGGCCGCGCTCTGGAGAACGAATTTAACCCTGTTCCATGTGCGGACCAAGAATCATGTCTTTGTATCCCAGACCCGCCGGAATTCGTGGGTAGAGCATCTCATCGACATCGGTAACCACCTCGAGAAAGGAAGCTCCTTCGGCGCTTACGAAATCTTCCAGCCCCTGCTTCAACTCGTCACCTTTTTCAATTCTCCGGCTGTAGACGAATCCCATCTCCTGGGCCACATGGGCAAAGCTGATGTCGGTGATCTTCTTGGTTCCCACATGGGCGCCCCCATAGAGAATATCCTGAATATTTCGAACCATGCAGTCGCCATGGTTGTTGAGCAGCAGAATTTTCACCGGAAGCTGATATTTACCGATGGTGAACAACTCCCCCAGATTCATCAGCAGACTTCCGTCCCCATCGATCGCGATAATGGTATCCTGAGGATTGGCGTAGTGCGCGCCGATGGCCGTTGGCACCGCGAAGCCCATTGTGCCGTAGCCACCGGAAGTCAGAAAGGTTTTAGGTTTGAGGGAAATCAGGTATTGGGCCGCGAACATCTGGTGATTGCCGACCCCGGTGGTCACCTTGGTATCCTCGGTGAGCATACCCGAGAGCAGTTCCATAACCTCGGCCTGCTGGATCGCCGGTGCGACCCGGTTAAAATTGAGCGGGTGCTCCTTTTTGAGCTTGAAGGCATATTCCTGCCAGGGCTCGATATCCAGCTTTATATCGTGCTTCTCGGCATAATTGAGCAGATCGTCAAGCGCGGTTTCGGCTTTACCGATGAAAGAGAATTTCGGGTTCCTGCTGAACCGCACTTCCTGCACCTTTTCAGGGTTTACATCAAAATAGGCAATTTCAGCCTCCAACCCGGCCTCGCCCACCTTCTGCTGGACACGGTCATCCCAGCGGATCCCGAAGGCGACGAACAGGTCGGTTTCCTGGATGGCCATGTTGGCCGCCGGCACCCCGAACATGCCGAGCATGCCAAGGGCCCAGTCGCCTTTCTCGTTGAGAATTCCCTTACCCATCAGGCTCCATATGGAGGGGACCTTATAGCGTCGGTTGAACTCCCTGATGCGTTCGCTCGCCGAGGCTGAATTCAGCCCTCCGCCGATGTAAAGCAGCGGCCGTTTTGACTTCTGCAGCAGATCGAAGAATTGTTTGCACTGGTTTTCCCCCAGGTGCCGTTCTTCGTCGTATTTGTAGCCGAATCGTGCCACGTCGATGGCCTTGTAGTCGCCTTCATTTTTCTGGATATCAAAAGGAAAATCGATGACCACCGGGCCCGGTTTGCCCGATTTCGCCAGGAAATAGGCATCTTTCACTATTTCCTCGACGTCCTGATGCTCGGTAACCAGAATCACTTTTTTAGCTGCATCTTTGAAGATAGAGACCACATCAATGGTCTGGAACACATCTGTTCCCATCTGTCCCTGGGCGACCTGCCCGGCGAAAACCAGCAGCGGAATGGAATCGGCGTTGGCGTCCGCAACCGCACTCAGGGTATTGGTGATGGCCGGCCCCGAGGTGACCACGGCGACCCCGACATCGTCGCTGGAGCGGGAATAGCCGCCGGCGGCAAAGGCGCAGGACTGTTCGTTGGCATTTACGACAATCTCTATGCCCACTTCGTCGATGGCATGAAACACCGGCAGAATCGTGGCACCTGAGAAACCAAACACCTTTTTCACCCCAAGATCGACGAAGCTTTTCGCAAGTATTTGCGCGTTATTCATGAAAATCCTCCCTACCTCCTACTGATGTGATTCACACACTCGAAGGTCCTGCTTTTGTAATATGGTCCTGATACCTTAAACTATGTGGAAAGAAACTCCCTGATGCGCCGTACACCTTCGGACATGTTCTCTATGCTGTTGGTATAGGCGAAGCGGATGTGATGTTCCGGTTTGTGGACGCCGAAATCTTTTCCTGGCGTTATGGCGACTCCCTGGGCTTCAAGAAGCTCATAAGCGAAGCTGAAACTGTCATCGGTCAGTCCGGAACTGTCGACATAAAGATAGAAAGCTCCCTGGGGGGTGACCGGAATCTTAAAACCGATATCCTGCAGAGCCGGCAACAGAAAATCCCGTCTTTTTCGAAATTCCTCCCGGCGCTGCTCGAGCACCTCCAGACAATGCGGGCTGAACGCTTCCAGCGCGGCGTACTGCGACATCGAAGCGCAGGACAGAAAAAGGTTTTGCGCCAGTGTGTCGAGGCTATCCACATAGGCGTGGGGGGCCACCACCCAACCGAGGCGCCAGCCGGTCATACCGAAATATTTTGAGAAGCTGTTGATGACAAACAGGTCATCAGCCAGTTCCAGGGCTGAATAACCGTCCTTTCCATAAACAAGTCCCTGGTAAATCTCGTCGACGATGAGATGGCCGCCACGCGCCTTGACCGTCTCGTGGATTCGTGCCATTTCATCGCGTTCCACTACAGTGCCGGTGGGATTCGACGGGGTAGCCACCATAACCGCCCCGGTCTTGTCGCTCCAA
>CBFCWR010000109.1:0-9141 GCA_965601575.1 uncultured Desulfofustis sp.
AGGATTCTTCGATCCAAGCTGGATGGCTGATATACAATGGTCAGCGCTGGATCTCAAAATGGCACATTTTGTGAAAAGACTTCTCTGAGATCTGACGAAATGAACTCAGTCAACTTCTACTCAGGAGATAGATGAATCGTGATCGATCTTTCCACAACCTATGATGTCCTCGTCATCGGCGGCGGCAACGCAGCGCTCTGTGCGGCGATGACTGCGCGGGAAGCCGGGGCTTCGGTGCTGGTCCTGGAGGTTTCCCCCAAAGATTTCAGAGGGGGCAACAGCCGCCACACCCGCAACCTGCGCTATATGCACGAACAGGGCAACGAGTTCCTTACCGGCCCATATCCCGAAGATGAGTTTTTCGAAGACCTGATGCGGGTAACCGGCGGCAAGACCAATGAGAAACTGGCCCGTCTCACCATCAGGGAGTCGAACAACGTCGGAGACTGGATGCGGAAGCACGGCTGCATGTTTCAGCCGGCGATGCGGGGCACCCTGCACCTGGCCCGTACCAATGCCTTTTTCCTGGGCGGCGGCAGGGCCCTGATGAATTCCTATTACCGAACCGCAGAAGAGCTTGGGGTGGCAATCAGCTACGAAACCGAAGTAATCGATCTGCATATCGACCAAGGGGTGTTCACGGAGGCGGTAGTGCAGCGAGACGGAACTGAACACAAAGTGAAGGCCAAAGCCGTCGTGCTCGCTTCGGGTGGATTTCAGGCCAACCTCGAGTGGCTCAAAGAGGAGTGGGGCCCCGCCGCAGAGAACTTCATTGTCCGTGGCTCGCCTTACGACAAGGGCAAGGTGCTTAAAATAATGCTCGCCAGCGGGGCCAAGCAGATCGGCGACCCGCGTCAGTGCCATGCGGTGGCAATCGATGCCCGTGCCCCCAAATATGACGGCGGCATTGTGACCAGGCTCGACTGCGTTTCCTTTGGCGTGGTAGTCAACCGTGAGGCCGAAAGATTTTACGATGAGGGTGAAGACTTCTGGCCCAAACGCTACGCGATCTGGGGCAGACTGGTGGCCAAGCAGCCCGATCAGATCGCCTATTCGATCATCGACGCCAAGTCGATCGATCTGTTCATGCCGTCTGTATTTCCGCCCATCGAGGCCCAGTCTTTGAGAGAGTTGGCGGATAAACTGGAACTGGATCCTCAAAAACTGGAAGCAACGATCAGCCGGTTCAACGCGGCGACGCGACCAGGCAGTTTTGACCCGGCTGAACTGGACGATTGCCGGACCGAGGGAATCGAGCCGGTGAAAAGCCATTGGGCCCGCCCCATTGATACCCCCCCTTTCTACGGCTATCCATTGAGACCGGGAATAACATTTACGTACCTGAGCGTCGCAGTCAACGAGCGGGCGCAGGTACTCATGCAGGATGACACCCCGGCAGCCAATATCTTTGCTGCGGGTGAAATCATGTCAGGAAATATATTGGGACAGGGGTATATGGCGGGCTTTGGCATGACCATCGGAACCGTATTTGGACGTCTGGCAGGAAGGGAGGCTGTGGCACATGTCAACTGAAGCTTTGAAAGAGGCAGGTAGGGTGATGACTATCTGTAATGCCTGCAGATATTGTGAAGGGTTCTGTGCCCTGTTTCCAGCTATGGAACTGAGGCGAACGTTTACCGAGGGAGATCTGAAATATCTGGCCAATCTGTGCCACAACTGCCGTGATTGCTATTATGCCTGCCAGTATGCGCCGCCGCATGATTTCGATCTCAATTTCCCCAAGGCGATGGCCGAGTTGAGACAGGAGACCTATGGTGAATTCGCCTGGCCGCGCACGGCGCAGGGACTGTTCAGTCGCAACGGGATTGCCCTGTTTCTGATTACTTTGCTCTCCCTCGCAGCGGTCTATCTGACCACTCTGGTGGCCAGGGGCCACGATACTATTTTGGGTGTTTACACGGGGCCCGGCTCGTTTTATGAGATCGTGCCGTATCTGTCGATGATCGTGCCCTATACACTGATTGCCATCTGGGCGGTGTTTGCTTTCTGGAAGGGAATACAGACGTTCTGGAAAGAAATGCAGGTAACCAGCGAGAGCCTGGCCAGCGGGTCCGGCAACCGCGGCGCCGTCTGGGATGTGCTGCGCCTGAAATATCTCGATGGGGGTGGTCACGGCTGCAATTACCCGGATGATCGCTTCAGCACCATCCGCAGAACCATGCATCACCTGGTCTTTTACGGGTTCATGGGCTGCCTCGCGGCAACAACCGTGGCGGCCATTTACGACCATGTGTTTCACTGGCCGGCCCCCTATCCCTATTTGAGTCTGCCGGTCGTACTCGGCACCGTGGGTGGGGTTTTGATCGTGATTGGGACGGTTGGCATGCTGGTGCTTAAAGCACAAATGGATCGCCGGCCCTACAATAGTGATTCGGCCGGCATGGATCTTGGTTTTATCATTCTGCTCCTGCTCACCAGTCTGACCGGGCTGGTGCTGCTTGTCTTCCGGGAGACTTCGGCGATGGGCATGCTGCTGATCGTTCACCTGGGATTTGTACTGGCTTTTTTCATCACCATGCCGCTGGGCAAATTTGTCCACGGTATCTACCGCTACATCGCCTTGCTCAGGCATAACCAGGAACAGGCCAACGCCGCCGAAAATCATTAGGGATGAAAAGGGGACACAATACCCATCGTGTCCCTAGATATTTTTAATAAAGATACTAGTTTGTTAGGTGAGAAGGGACATGATGGGTATTGTGTCCCCCCCACAGAAATGCGGCAAAATCATGAAACTGATTATAGTAATTAGTGTCTTCCCAAAGGTAAGTTATATATCAATGCGTCCAGTAAATCCGTATTTACTGGTCTGAGGTGGCAATGGAGGGATTGTCCGCCTGTAGGGAGAATCTACTATCATAAAAACAAGGAGGAGCTTATGACCATCGGAAAGATCAGTGGTAAACTCGCATTCGCACTTGCGGCAGCCGCAATGATGATTGTACCCGGAAATGTCCTGGCCAGCAGCCACGGCATCGATTTGAACGGCAAGACGGTGGAGTGGGTCATCCCGTTCTCGGAATCTGGAGGATCAGCCAAATGGGCCAATTTCTATGCCCCCCTACTGAGTGAAGCACTTCCTGGTAAACCTACTGTTGTGGTGAAGTTCATGCCGGGTGCCGGATCCACCAAAGGGGCAAACTGGTTCCAGAAGCAGAAGTACAAGGATGGGACCACCATCTTCGGTTCCTCCGGATCAACCCAGTTTCCTTACCTGCTCGGTGACCCCAGGGTAAGGTATGAATACAAGGACTGGAATGTGGTGCTTGCTTCCGGTACTGGCGGGGTTGCCTATCTGCCGCCGGATCTGGCCAAAAAATTCGACGGCGACGCCGATGATCTCAAAGATATCAATTTCATCTACGGTTCCCAAGGTGCCACCCGTCTGGATCTCGTACCTCTGCTGGCCTGGGAGATGCTCGGTCTGAAAGTGGAGCCGGTCTTCGGTCTTAAAGGACGCGGTGACGGCCGCCTGATGTTCGAGCGCGGCGAGGCCAATATCGATTACCAGACCTCTTCAAGTTACTTGAAAGGAGTTGTACCATTGGTAGAAGAGGGAAAGGCGGTGCCGATGATGTGTTGGGGTGCACTTGACGGCGACGGCAACATCGTTCGCGACCCGACCTTCCCGGATATGCCGACCTTTAAAGAAGTGTGCGAGGCAACTGCCGGCTGCGAGCCCGAGGGTGAAAAATGGGACGCCTGGAAGGCCTTTTTCGTGGCAGGATTTCCGGCCCAGAAGATGGTATTCCTACCCCAGGGGGCACCAGACGACGCTATCGCTACCTATACCAAAGCATTTGAAGCGATCAAGGCCCGCCCCGATTTTGCCGAAATTTCAGGACCACGGCTGGGTAAGTATCCCCAGATGACCCAAGACGAAGCCAAGACCGCTTTTGACAGCGCCACCAGTGTACCGGCTGAGGCCAAAATTTTTATTGTCAACTGGCTCAAGGAACGTTACGGGGTAGAGCTTTAATCGTTTCAACCATTGGGCTCCTCCCATTTTTTGCGGGAGGAGCCTGAAGTTTTCATAAATTCGACTGGTGGAGAGTTTATGGATGTAATTGCCTCCGCAATGCCGGCTCTCGGGCAGGCGCTATCACTGATATTTCAGCCCCAGCAACTGATGTTTCTGGTCCTTGGCGTGCTGCTCGGACTGTCGGTCGGCGTTTTCCCCGGGCTTGGCGGTATTGCAGGGCTTTCTCTGGTGCTCCCGTTCATTTACGGCATGGACCCGGTCTCCGGTCTGGCGCTGATGGTTGGACTGGTTGCGGTTATACCAACTTCCGACACCTTTGCCTCGGTGTTGATGGGCATCCCCGGTTCTTCCGCTTCCCAGGCCACCGTACTTGATGGTTTTCCACTGGCCAAGAAAGGGGAGGCGGCCAGAGCCCTGTCCGCGGCATTCTCTTCTTCTCTGTTCGGCGGACTGCTCGGCGCCTCATTTTTAACCTTTTTTATTCTGATTGCCCGGCCCATCGTACTGGCCTTTGGCCTCCCGGAAATGCTAATGATTACCATCCTGGGACTCAGTATGGTCGCTATTCTGGCCGGGAGGATACCGCTCAAGGGTGTGGCTGCGGCCTGCCTCGGGCTCATGGTGGGAACCATCGGCGAGGCCGATGCCGGCGGTTCTTTACGCATGGCCACCTACGATATCCCCTATCTGACCGATGGCTTGAAGCTGGTGGTGGTGGGCATGGGGATTTTTGCGATCCCCGAGATCATCTCTCTGCTGCGCCAGGATCGATCCATTTCCCGAGACGCAAAACTGGGTGCCGGCTGGTTTCAGGGTGTCCGTGACTGGTGGCGTAACATCACATTGTCTATCAGATGTTCCCTGATCGGGGTAATCGTCGGGGTCATACCCGGGTTGGGCGGCTCGGTGGTCGATTGGATTGCCTACGGTCACACCGTTCAAACAACCCCGGACAAGTCAAAATTCGGATCGGGGGAAATACGAGGTATCATTGGACCGGAGTCTTCCAATAACGCCAAAGAAGGCGGAGGACTGGTGCCGACCCTCATTTTCGGTATACCCGGATCCGGGTCGATGGCCATCTTTATCGGCGGTCTCGCCCTGCTGGGCTATGATGCCGGTCCTCAACTGATTACCAACGATCTCGATATCACCTACACCACAGTCTGGTCCCTGGCGCTGGCCAATGTCGTCGGTGCTGGATTGTGTATCGGCCTGTCGCCGGCAATTGCCCGGTTGACCACCATACGCTTCACCCTGCTGGCGCCTTTTTTATTCATGATGATCACCTTCGCCGCCTTTCAGTCCCGACAGTCACTCGGGGATCTGGTGGCGCTTTTCGCCATCGGTTTGCTGGGCATTTTCCTGCGGCGTTTCGACTGGTCCCGACCTGCCTTTCTGATCGGCTTTGTGCTGAGCACCCAGGCCGAGAATTATTCGTTTCAGGCCTACCAGATCGCCATGAGCAAATTCCGGTTGGGAACCGGTGTCGGACTGGAATATGTGTTTTCACCGATCGTCATCGTCCTGCTGGTGATCACCGCCATTTCAATTTATGTCGGCATCAGGCAGGCCAAGTCGATCATGTCCGAGGGGGAGGTACCAATCGGCACCAAGCGGGCACCAATGATCTTCCTGCTGGTGGTGACCGCTTATTTCATCATCAGCTTTGTGAATGCCTACCAGATTAACATCCAGACCGACCGAATTTTCCCGCTGACCGTCTCCCTCGTTGCCATCGTCGCCTGCCTCGTCCTGTTGATACGCATGGTCCGGGCACCGGGATCGGACGCGGTGTTTGCCGATCGTGAAGCCGCCGGAGAAGATGCCGAGGCCCCACATGGGCTCTGGCCGACCATGGCCTGGTTTGCTATTTTGCTTGTCCTGTCGTCCCTGGTCGGATTCATACTTGCCCTGGCTGTCTTCTTGCTCGCCTTCATCCGCATACGCGCCCAGCAGCCGTGGCCCAAGACACTACTGCTGACTGCGGGCGGGATCGGACTGATGTGTTTTATGGCCGGAGTTCTGAACCGTGATTTTCCGCCCGGTCTGCTGCAGGCACTGGTCGAACTGCCCTGGCCGATTGGCGGGATCTAGGTAAGAACCATCAATAGGGCACACTGCAAGAGCAAGGACTCAGTAGTACACCATGCAAAAAGCAATTCCATTTCTATTGATGCGGGGAGGATCGTCACGGGGCCCCTACTTCCACAGAAGTGATCTGCCCGACGATCTCGGTAAGCTCAGCGAGGTACTCGTCTCACTCATCGGTTCGGGACATCCGCTCAATATCGATGGGATTGGCGGCGGGGCCGCCGTTACGACAAAGGTTGCAATGCTGTCACGGTCCACCGACGAGTGGGCCGATATCGATTATTTCTTTGCCCAGGTCGGGGTTGAGGACGGGTTAGTTGATTATAGGCCGACCTGCGGAAACATCCTTTCCGGAGTAGGCCCTGCGGCGCTGGAGATGAACCTGCTGCGCGCCTCGGGGGAGGAGACTGAAATCAAGATCCGGGCGGTCAATACCGGCGCCAGGGTGCTGGCCCGGGTCAAAACGCCTGGAGGATTGGTAAGCTACGAGGGGGATAGCTCAATCGACGGGGTACCCGGCACGGCCGCCCCGGTTGAACTCCAGTTCATGGATATTGTCGGCGGATCGACCGGGTCAATGCTGCCCACCGGCAGACCGGTCGACGAAATTGACGGCCACCAGGTCACTTGCATGGACGTGGCCATGCCCATAGTGATCGGACGGGCTGAGGATTTTGGCCTGACTGGTTATGAGACTGCTGATGAAATTGATGAAAACCAACAGTTTTTCACCGTGATGGAATCAATCCGGATCAAGGCGGGAGAGCGGATGGGTATGGGGAATGTAAAGGATTCGGTGATCCCGAAATTTGGCCTGATCAGTCCGCCACAATCTGGTGGAACTTTCAACGCCCGCTATTTGATGCCGAAAAAGTGTCATCCCTCCATGGCGGTGACCGGATCCCAGTGTCTGGCCAGCTGCATGCTGGTGCCTGGAACAGTCGGCGAGGGGATGGTCAAGCCGTTGCCGCATAGCCCTGCCCGCATTGTCATCGAACACCCGATGGGCAACATAGAGGTGATCGTCGACTATACCGCAGAGGGCGACCGGGTGATGATTCACTCGGCGGGGCTGATTCGCACCGCCCGTAAATTGGCGGCCGGTGAGGTCTATATCCCGTCACGAACAGGAGCGTAATAGGCTTGATCTTTTGCTGCCATGGCATACATTCATGTGACTCTTTATTGAGCACATGCAACCATTTAATCACAAATCACCAAAGACGAGGTTTTCCATGATCGATCTGATGTCCATCGCTCGTACCGAGCATGACGGCGGCGACCTTTTCGGCCTATTGTCCAGTCAATTCGAACCAACCGATGAGCGGCCCACCGGCTACCCCGAGGCGGTGGTCTGGCAGGGCGGCACCCACGACGGCGTGGTCAAGCCGGTTGCCCACTGTCTGACTGATGCCTATGCCCTGATTGGCACCATCGCCGCTATCGATGTGCTGGGCCTGCCGTTTTATGCGGTACCCATGTGGTCTCAGTACCGCCACGACGAGAAACTTGCCCCGCTGGCCTGGTTCGGCAACATGAACTGCACCTCGATCAAGTGGTCCACGGCCGGCGATGCCTACGTCAATGACGGCAGCGGCGGCAAGGTGGTGGTCATGGGCAAATCGGGCAACGCCGCCCTGCGCACCCAGGCCGGCGTCTACTGCAACGTTCGTCCCTACGGCCCGATCACCGTGGTCCGGTCGATGCCGTGCCTGCCATACTCCCAGGATCGTGCCGTCTTCGACGTGTCAGCCGAAACCGGCCACATTCATTCGGAAATGAACAGCCCAGGCCTGCAAATGGCCTACGCCAACCGGCTGTTTCTCAAGATGGTCAACGATACCGGCAGCCTCGGCCGAGTGGCGATGAAGCCGACCCAGGCCATGGAGGACGGCATCAACGCCGGGATTCACTCCTGGCTGCTGCAGGGCACCAAGTTTACCGTGGGGCGCAAATACGCGGTGGATGGCTATGTGGAGCACAAGGAGAGGGTGGATCGGATCATCGCGCTGCTGCCCGATGATTTCAAAGCCGGGATGGAGAACTGGCAGGGCCAGATCGAACAGCACATCTCCGACACCAACTACGGTCTGCTGCTCTGGGACCTGATAGAGAATCGGGAATGCATCGTGCTGGCCACCGATCTGGACGGCGATCGCCTGACTGATCTGCTGGCTGATGTCTCCGATCCGCTGCGCGCCTTCAGCGGGATTGTTGCCACACATTTCGGCCAGGAGGTTGACACCGACAAACTCTGGAACGAATTAGGCTATACCACCGGCAATGGTCGCGACATGACCTCGGTCATGTACCGCATGGCCGGGCCGCCCATCTACGAACAGACCCTCGGGTCGGCGGACGCCATGCTGCTCCGCCTGCTGGACGGGGACGAGAGTATGGGGGGCACCAAGAAACCCTACGACCCGCGCATCCATTTCGTACTGATCAGACAGGCCTACCTGGATGCCAATCCTGACAACGACAAGTTGCGCCGCTGGCTGGACGAGGCGATCGAGACCTTCGATCGGGTCTACAGCGCTGAACGGCCGGGCTTTCTTGAGGGCTACCGGAAGCTCAAAGAAGCCATCACCCCCTGGGGCGGCTGATCGATATGGGGCGGCGCCTCCATCAAAGCTGCCGCCCCGCATTTAGGCATGGGGGCTCTCCACCTGTCGAGCCCGACTGTTTTATCCACAGTTCCTCCACACAATCAATCCCAGGTTTTATGACGGCTAGCTAACACACGGCTTCATAGAAACGGGGTTGTTTTTGCGACGCCGTCCTCGCTTTATTTCTGGCATTTCCTGCCATTGTGGTTTTTATTCCTCCACATCACCATGAAGATGAAATCCGTGGGGTCCCTGCAGGACGTCGCGGGTAGAGGAAAATGTGCATAAAGATCGAGTCTAAGTGGCCGTCACCAATAAGAAAAAACCTGCTGCACCCAGGAAGCGCAAAAAGCCGCTGAACGAGCGCCATATCATCGGCTTCATGTTCGGGGTCGGCATCGTCCTGACCATGTTTCTCGGGGTGATGCTGTTTGC
>CBFCWR010000110.1:0-9104 GCA_965601575.1 uncultured Desulfofustis sp.
GTATCCTGCAGCCTCTTCCCCAATCTTCATGAAATACTTATAGATTAATTTGTTGAGCAGGTACGACTCATCGATCTTCAACCAGATCTGGGAGCGAATGGTTTCGTAGATCCTTGGCGCACCAAACATGAAATGAGGACCGATCTCCTTGAGGTCTTCCATGCTTGTTTCCACTGACTCCGGGAAGTTCACGGCAATTCCCGTGGCCATTGCCACACCGAAGGAGTTCATTTGCTCGCCTATCCAGGCAAAAGGCAGAAATGAGAGATACTCGTCGGTTTCTTCCAGGGGGTCAACCTCGGTGAGTTGGAGCCCCATGTTAATGTAATTGCGGTGGGTCAGCATGGCGCCCTTGGGCAGCCCCGTCGTCCCTGAGGTTAAACAGAAGTGGCAGACATCATCAGGTTTGCCCTCATCGACAAGGCTTTCAAACAGTTCGGGGTTGTCCGCATGCAGCCGCTCCCCCAGGGTATAGAGATCTTCAATAAACAAGAACCAGTCGTCTGACTGGTAACTGCGCATGCCCCTGGGGTCTTCGTAGATTAGTTTTCTTACCTGAGGTATTTTCTCCCTGACTTCGGCAACCTTATCCACCTGTTCCTGGTCGTTGCAGAAAACGACTTTGACATCGAGATAGTTGATGATATCGCCGATTTCTTCCGGCAGACTGGTTTGATAGATGGCAGAAGAAAAACCGCCCACCGCCTGGGCACCGATCGCCACATAGAGCGTTTCGGGGATATTGTCGCTGATAATGGCGATCTTGTCCCCTTTGCCGAAGCCAATTTCTTTTAACCCGAGTCCGGTCTTCCGTACCGCATCGTAATAGTGATTCCAGGTATAACTGTTCCAGCGGCCGAAATCTTTTTCGCGCAAGGCGACTTTGTCTCCGGTTTCGTTTACCCGCCACCGCAGGAGTTGGGGAATAGTATGCTGTAACAGATGATTTCTATCTTGCATGGAGGTTCTACTCTTCGCCGATATACGCCTCAATCACCTTGGGATCGGAGGCCACATCTTCCGGTTTTCCCGAACCGATCACGACTCCGAAATCGAGCACGTAAATCTGATCTGAAATGTCCATCACCACGCCAAGATCATGCTCGACCAGGACAATTGTGATCCCCCACTCTTTCTTCAGATCGAACATAAAGCGGACGATATCCTCCTTCTCCTCGATATTCATTCCAGCCATGGGTTCATCAAGCAGCAGCAACTCCGGATCCAGCGTCAGCGCCCGGGCAACTTCGACCCGTTTCTGGACGCCGTAACTCAGATTCCCCACCAAGCTTTTCCGATAGGGCTCCAATTCCATAAAATCGATAACCTTTTCAACGTAGGAGCGATTTTCCGCCTCCTGCCGGGATGCCTTGCCAAAATAAACAAGTGCATCGAATATCGAATATTTAAGATGCTGGTGGCGGGCCAGGAGAAGGTTGTCAAGCACTGACAGCCCGCTGAAAAGTTCAAGATTCTGAAAAGCTCGCGCGATCCCTATGGTGGAAACCTGGTGGGGCGAGGCGTGGGTAAGATTTCGTTCTCCATAATATATCGTGCCCTGACTGGGATGATAAAAGCCCGAAATACAGTTGAGAACACTTGTTTTCCCGGCACCGTTTGGTCCGATAATAGAGGTGATAATGCCGGGCTCTATAGTGATGTCGACCTCAGTAAGGGCGTCCAGCCCGCCAAACGTCAGGGTCACATCAGAAACAATGAGATGCTTCATAACCAAATAACTCGCTTTTCAAACCAACCAGTTGATAACGAAGCAAAATGAATTCTCAGCTGGCCGTGGGGACATCTGAGGAGTAGAGGACGCACAACTTTCATGACATAATAACTAATCAGTATGCCAAAAGGGTTGCTGCTGCAGCCAGTCAGGCCGGGGGGCCGTCATCTGCCGCCGCCACCATTTTGTACATACGCGCGTGTACATACCTCGCATGGTCAGACTGCTGTTTACTGCAAAAGAAAGAGATTGCTCACAGATTGCCTTAAGCAAAGCGCTTTAGCGGCACACGTAGGATAGGGTAAAAGAATGGAAAAATAAAGTTTATAAAATAGTGGCGTAATAGTAGCTTAATCCCACTATTAATCCATTGCTTGAAGGTGGGTTCTGAGATTTATCTTTTTGTTTTTTATACCTAGTTTTTTCCTTATGTTATAGCGATGAAAGAGGATGGTGTTTTTGGACAGCAGGAGAATCTCGGCAATTTCCTTATTGGTCATGCCCTCCTTGACCAGGCTGGCCACGCGGACTTCTGTCGGCGTCAGATGGGTCAACCCGGAGGTCAATTTATCGATAAATGGGGAAACGATGTTGTTGAGATTAGTTTCCAGAATCCGTGCCAGGGCTTTCTGCTGGGTATTCAGGTTACCATTCAAGAACCTATGTAAATACGGATTAACCAGTTCCTGAACGTTCTGTAACACTACATTCCCCAGCTCCCTTTTGTCATCCTCTCTCTGCTTCAGGAGAACCCGCAAGGCAGTGTTAACTTCTTCAAGGTGATCCGATTGCGCCTGGAGCTCCTCCTCCCGTTTTCTAAGAGCCTTTTCTGCCCGCTTTCGATCTTCTATCTCCCGCTCAAGCTGAATGTTCGTCTGCTCGAGCTCGGAAGTCCGCTCTCTGACCAGTTCTTCTAAATGATTACGATAAATGGTCAGCTCTTTTTCGGCCTGCTTCTGGGCACTGATATCCCTGAGCGTAACAATATTGCCCAGTGGTTGACCGTCGTCACCCTGATAAAGGGTTGAACTCAGCTGAACATCGAGAATAGTGCCATCTTTGGTAAATCTCCGGGTCTCGAACAGATGTATTTTCTGCCCACTCAACATTCTTTGAATGGCCTCTCTGGTTTCCTGGATGTTCTCCGGAGGGACAAAGTCAATCTGTTTGCCGAGCAGTTCTGCCCGCGATAGTTTGAAGGTCTTCTCAAAGGCCGGATTCACATAAGTGGCGATTCCCTGCATGTCGTACACGACAATGGGGTCCGGGGATGACTCGAGAAACGTCCGGTATCTGTTCTCGCTTTCCCGCAAAAAGGTTTCGGTTCGTTTTCTTTCGGCCAATTCGTGCCTCGCATCAAGGTACAATTGGGCCTTTTCAAGCGCGATGGTCGCCAGGGCGGCAAAGCGTTCAAGCGTGGCGATGTCCTCCCGGTCAAACCGTTTCTGCCCTTCAACATGGGCGAGGCCTATCACCCCGAGGACAATCTGCTCGGATTTTAGCGGTATACCGACGATTGAGCGGAGGGTATCAAACACCTTGTCAGGTATACGATGCGGCCAGTTCCGATAATCTTCAACGACGAGAGGACTTTCTGCCTGCCACACACGCCCGCCCATGCCCTCGCCAACCAGCACTGTTCTGCCGAGTTGACCTCTAAAAAGCCCCATCCCCATCTTCATACACATACTTTTTTGCTCAGGTTCCAGCAAATAGATGTATCCGTGCGCGGTATCACTCAGCGATGCGGCTCGTTCAAGAATATTTTCGAGCAATTCTTCCTTGTCCAGACTTTCAATCAAACTGAGAGAAGTCTCGTGCAGGGCTTTTAACGATTCATTCTGGCGGTGAAAAACTCCTTCAGCAGCTTTGAGGCGTTTGAACTCAAGGTTTAAGGCCTCAATCTGTTGAGCTAAATCTGCATAAGAAAGTTGGGTGCTCATGATAAATACAATGCATGTGAATGAAAGTGCTTTGCGGCAGCCTTCCGCAGCAACGGCTCTGGCATTTAGTTATCGTAAGGCAATAATATTATATCAGGTGATGATTGTTCGTGCATTGCTGATAATAGCCTGATTGGCAGTCAAATCCAGGGGCAACCATAGATTTTCCCAGGAAAAGGGGTAAAAATATTCAACACATGGTAATTTTATCCAGGCCGGTCGAACGGTTGAACAGACAATCCAAAGGAGCATTGATGTCCATCCCGGAATGGCAGCAGAGACTGCCCGGTGATAAAGTAGCGACGACCCAGGAAGCGCTTGCTCCGATGAGTAACGGGTGCCGTGTCTTTATCGGTACCGGATGCGGAGAACCTCAGCATCTCATCCATGCAATGGTCGCAGACAAGGGCATCCGGGACATCATGATTTATCAGATGCTCTCTCATACCCTGGTGCCATATCTCGAGGACCCCTCCTTTGGGTCCCGTTTTCTGCTGAAATTGTTCTTTATCAGCGAATCAATGCGCAAGGCTGCCTATGAAGGAAAAATAGATTACCTGCCGACGTATCTTTCCCAAATTCCCAAGTTGTTCGAAAATTATCACATAAGCCTCGATGTGGCCCTGATCCAGGTAAGTCCTCCCGATCAGTACGGCTATTGCAGCCTCGGTGTTTCAGTGGATATCACCCGCTCCGCGGCGGCAAATGCAGAACGGGTAATCGCTCAGGTTAATCCAGCCATGCCGAGAACCTGGGGCGACAGCCTCGTGCATACCGATGACATAGATTGTTTTGTACCCTTCGAAGAACCGTTGGTGACCTATCAGCCTGACCTGCCGGAAGAGCAGATTTCCCGGCGCATTGGCCACTACATCTCCCAACTCGTCCGCGACGGAGACACTCTCCAGATTGGTTTCGGATCTCTGACCAATGCAATCCTGCAACATTTGACTTCCAAAAAAAATCTTGGCCTCCATACCCAGCTCATTACCGACGCCATGCTTCCTCTTATTGAGCAGAAGATCGTCACCAATAAGCAGAAGACTCTGATTCCAAGAAGAGTGGTGGCTTCCCTCTGTATGGGAACGGAACGACTATATAGATTTGTCAATGATAACCCGATTTTCGCCTTTCGATCATCTGAGTTCGTGAGCGACCCCGCGGTCATTGCCCGGAACGACAACCTTGTGTCAATAAGCTCTGCCCTTGAGGTCGACCTTACCGGACAGGTGTGTTCGGATTCGCTGGGGTATCGGTTTTACAGCGGGATAGGGGATCAGGTCGACTTTATCAGGGGGGCCGCCATGTCAAAAGGCGGTTTTTCCATCATCGCTCTACCTTCCACGGCAAAAAATGGGACTGTTTCGAGAATTGTCAGTCACTTATCGGAGGGTGCGGGGGTGGCCACTACGCGAGGCGATGTCAATTTTGTGGTTACTGAATACGGGTGTGCCGAATTGCAGGGTAAAGGGATCTACCAGAGGGTCATGGAACTTGCCCAAATAGCCCATCCAAAGTTTCGCTCCGAACTCATAGAGGCAGCGAAAAATAAGCATTACATTTTTGCCGATCAACTGCCGCCACCGGATCAGGATCTTATTTTCCTTGAAAAATACAAGTGGCAGGTGAATCTGCAAGGGGGACAGACCGTACTCATACGTCCCCTTTATCCTTCCGACGAATTCGAGTATCGAAACTTCTTTTACTCCCTCAAGGAAGAGACCATTTTCAGACGCTTCTTTCATAAAACGAGTCTGTTTTCCCACGAAGTTGTCCAGCAGGACTGGGCAGAGATCGACTACCGCAACAATATGTCACTGATCGGCCGGGTGCAGCGCGGGGGGCATTACGAGGTTATGGCCATCGGCACTTACTCCAGAGGTGAACATGGCTATGCTGAAGTGGCTTTTGTGGTGCACGATCATTTTCAGGGAAAAGGAGTGGCCAGCCAGATACTGGAGTATCTCGAGCAGATCGCCAGAGAGAACGGTTTCGTGGGATTTGTTGCCTCAGTGTTAGAAGAGAATCAAGCCATGCTGCATGTCCTGAAAAAAAGATATCCAGCAGCAACATTGACGACTGATCCCAGTGGAGGCATGCGTGTCAAAATGTTGTTTGAACAGTCTGACGATCTCCAGTAGAAGATTCCCAGTCATGAGAAGCACTCGCACAGAGGGAGTGCCGCCGAGCATCTGCCAGGTCATAACTGCAACGCACTGCCCATGCCCCTCATCCCCGATGAACAGCGATTCTTGAATACATTACAGGCTGCGGCCGTAATTCAAATTACCCTTGACACAAGGTTAATTTGTAGTGTTTGTTAAGTCTTAACTAGTGTCAAATATTATCAACAGTTCTCAACCTGTCTGCACATCACCCATGAATATAGGCACCTTGCTAAGAAGTCGTCGGAAAGAGCGCAAATTAACCCTGAAAACTGTTGCCGAGAGAGCATCGATCTCCGAAGGCTTCCTCAGTCAGGTGGAAAACGATGTCAACTCCCCGTCGGTCGAGACCCTGATTCGGATCTGCACCGCCATCGGGGTTGATGCCGGTGATCTGATCTCCCGGGCCAGCAAGCAAACCAAGGTGGAAGTCATCCGCCGCTCGGAGTGGGATGACATTGATCTTTCCCACACCGGTTTCGTTACCCGCCGCTTTTACCCTCCTGATTTCCGGACGGTAATCGATTCGGCCATACTCGTCATCGAACCTGGCAAATCGATCCCGGTGCGTAAGAATATTAAAAACGCCCAGGAGGTCCTTGCCATGCTCGAGGGTTCGGTGGAGCTGACCCTTGGTCCTGATTCTTTGCTCTTGTCCGAAGGCGATTCGGTGCATTTCTGGTCGGACATCAATAATCAGAAAATAACCAATAATGGCACAACCACGTGCTTTGTCCTCTGGGTAGGCACGATTTGAGCAGACACCCCGGTTAAAACACGGGGGCAACCATCAGCAGATGACAAGAATCGGTAATCGACCAATTAAGGTATTCAATTCGGCATTTCGGTTAAAGGTAGGATGAAGATCATGTCAGAACCACTTTGGAGTCCATCTACAGAACGTATTAAAAAAACCAATATGTACCGCTTCATGCAAGAGGTGAATCGCTCGCATAAAAAGGATTTCAGCGAGTACGATTCCCTCTATCAGTGGTCAATCGAAAACCTCGAGGCCTTCTGGGTGGAGCTCTGGAAATTTGCCGGAATTAAATCGTCACGGGGATTTGACAGGGTCATCGACGATACGACCAAGATGCCCGGTGCCCAGTGGTTTATCGGCAGCCGTCTGAACTTCGCTGAAAACCTTCTGCGTTACCGGGATGATCGCATCGCCCTCGTGTTCCGGGGCGAAAATAGGGTGAGGAGGACTGTTTCTTACCGAGAACTTTACGCTGAAGTAGCAAAAGTTGCTGCAGCACTTCGCCAGGCCGGGATTGTGCCTGGCGACAGGGTGGCAGGTTTCATGCCCAACATGCCCGAGTCGATCATCGCCATGCTCGCTGCCACCAGTCTCGGGGCCACGTGGTCTTCCTGCTCCCCTGATTTCGGAATCAAAGGGGTACTCGACCGCTTTGGCCAGATCAAGCCCAAGGTTCTGATCACCGCCGACGGCTATTTCTTCAAAGGCATGCCGCTCGACAGCCTGGAGCGGGTGGCCCGCATCACCGAAGAACTGCCTTCCATCGAGCGGATAATCGTCGTCCCCTATGTCAACGAGCGGCCGGATCTGGGCGGTCTGCCTAAAGGAGTTCATTACTCTGAGTTCTGTGCAACTGAGACAACGGAGATCGACTTTGTTCAGTTGCCATTCGACCATCCGCTCTATATCATGTATTCCTCCGGCACCACTGGTCTGCCGAAATGTATGGTGCAGGGCGCCGGCGGGGTTCTGCTTACCCAGATCAAGGAACTGTTGCTGCATACTGATCTCAAACGGCACGACACAATTTTTTACTTTACCACCTGCGGCTGGATGATGTGGAACTGGCTCGTCACGTCGCTTGCCGTTGGTGCGACCCTTGTGCTGTATGACGGTAACCCCTTTCACCCGGGACCCGAGTCCCTGTGGCGAATGGCCGAGGAGGAAAAGATCACCGTCTTCGGCACCAGTGCCGGTTACATCGCCGCCCTCAAGGATAGCGGTGTCAGGCCGGCAAGCCAATTCGACCTTGGTCCGCTGAAGGCGCTGCTCTCCACCGGATCGCCGCTGTCAAAAGATGATTTTCATTTCATCTACCGGGAGATAAAGGCAGATATGCAGCTGGCCTCGATATCCGGGGGCTCCGACCTCAACGGTTGTTTCGCACAGGGCAACCCCATGGGACCAGTTTTCGAAGGGGAACTTCAATGCCGCGCCCTCGGTATGAAGGTTTTTGCCTATGATGAGGATGCTAAGCCGGTGATCGGCCAGCAGGGCGAGTTGGTCTGCACCGCTCCCTTCCCTTCAATGCCGCTGTATTTCTGGGACGATGAGAGTGGCAAGAAATACCATGCAGCCTATTTCGACAGATTTCCCGGAGTCTGGACCCACGGAGATTTTGTCGAGGTCACCGAGCGGGGCGGACTCATTATGTACGGTAGGTCGGATGCCACTCTCAATCCGGGAGGGGTGCGGATCGGAACAGCTGAAATTTATCCAATCCTCGACGAAATAGACACGATCGAGGACAGTGTGGTGGTCGGGCAGCAGTGGCAAAATGACATCCGGGTCATTCTTTTTGTCAAAATGAAGCCCGGAGTGATGCTCACCGACGAGATTCGCGATCAGGTAAAAAAGGCCATCCGCACCTTTGCCTCGCCCCGGCATGTGCCGGCCAAGATCATCGCCGTACAGGATATCCCCTACACCCTCAACATGAAAAAGGTGGAATTGGCGGTGCAAAAAGTGATTCATGGTCAGGAGGTCAAGAACAAGGACGCGCTTAAGAACCCCGAGGCTCTCGACTTTTTTGCCGGCCTGAGCGAACTCGTCGAATAGATACCCACGCCGTGCCGGAAGAGGCCCCTGTCTGACCTACTCTGTGGCCGGCGTTAAAATATCGCCAAACAGGAGACAGCATGAAGAGCTATCCGCAACTGAATTTTGGCCTGGGAGACACCGCCAACCTGCTCCGAGAATCGGTGCAGGATTTTGTCAGCGCGGAGATTGCCCCCCTCGCTGCCGATATCGACCGGGATGATCAATTTCCTCTGGAGCTCTGGCAAAAAATGGGAGACTTGGGTCTTCTCGGGATAACTGTGCCCGAAGAGTTCGGCGGTGCTGGCATGGGCTATCTTGAACACGTGATCGCCATGGAGGAGATCAGCCGTGGGTCAGCCTCGGTGGGCCTTGCCTACGGTGCTCACTCCAATCTCTGCATCAATCAGATCAAACTGAACGGTACGCAGGAGCAAAAGGAGCGCTATCTACCCAAGCTGATCAGC
>CBFCWR010000111.1:0-9003 GCA_965601575.1 uncultured Desulfofustis sp.
TTTGTTCCCAGAAAAGTGCCTTAGCTGTTTCTAGGGGAGTAGCGAAGAACGGCTAACTGAGTGCTTCCTTGAGGTAGGCGATACGAGCCAACTCCTCGGTCAGATCTGCGATATCGTAGGCCCACCTGATGTCCTCGCCGAGGCAGATGATGCCATGCTGTTCCAGCAACAATACCTTGCACCCCGGATTTTTTTCGATGGCGGCGACCACATTGGCCTGCAGCTCGGGTGTGCCCGATGGTGCAAACTCCACATGCGGCATTGGCGGCTGTTTGAAAGCCGCATCGGTAACCATGGGAATATCACGCTTGAGGACCGCAAAGGCGGTGGCATGGGGGGGATGAATATGAAGCACCGCGCCCACATCCGGCCTCAGGCGCAGGATGTCAGCGTGAAACAGGTACTCTTTGGACGGCACATACGGGCCGTTTGGTTCATAATCATAGGTGGTAATGTCCATTTCGATGAGATTCTCCATCGAGGTATCACCAAGATTCAGCCCCGAGGCGGTGATCGCCATTTTACCGTTGCTCAGCCTGGCGCTGAAGTTGCCGCCCGTACCGCCGACAAGACCCCGTTCATAAGTGCGCCTGGCGTGATCAATCAGTATCTGCCTGAGATCGTCGTCTGTCATTTTTGTCTCCTTTTCCTATCCAGCCCTGGGGAAGATCCAGCTCAACGAGCCGGTGAAAATGATGCTTGGTGTCCTGGTAAAGTTGCTTATACATGGGGAAAAGTTTCGAGTACGCGTGGTGCGCTTCAGCTTCCGGCTCAAAGGTGTCACCGGTTACCACCGTGCTGGTCACCGCTTCCTTATAACTTGAGTAGAGTCCGAGCCCGACCCCGGCCAGCAGTGCAGCGCCGAGCACCTCGGTGTGGCTCTGGGTGAGACTGACAACTCTTTTATTCACCACGTTGGCGATAATCTGGTTCCAGACGGGGCTCGACGCCGCAGCCCCGCCGATATGCAGATCATTGATCTCCAGCTCCATGTCCTTTTCCAGCAGCTCGATCACATGGTTGATGGCAAATGCCGCACCCTCGAGAACCGAGTTGAATATATCTCCCCGGCTATGGCCCAGCGTAACCCCGAAAAAGACCCCTCTGGCATAGGGATCCCAGATAGGGGTACGTTCTCCGGCCAGATAAGGCAGAAAAAGCAGCCCTTTCGAGCCGGGTGGAGAACCGGCAGTCTGGGCGGTAATCAGATCATAGACGTTACCCCCGTTTCGGTCCGCTTCCTGTTGCTCGAGCTGGCCGAAGGTGTCCCGGATCCAGCGCAGGGCTGAACCAACCCCATTGATTGCGCCAATGTATTGGTAGCAATTGTCGCTGATGTGGGTGCAGTTCATCAGCCTTTGATCGAATCGGTCTGTTTTCACGGGTCCGGCCACTCTGGCCGCAGTGCCCATGATTACAAAACATTGTCCCTCATCGAGGACCCCGGTACCCAATGAAGCTCCGATGGTGTCCATACAGCCGCCAACCACCGGGGTACCGGCTTTAAGTCCGGTGAGTCCGGCCGCTTCCTCAGTGACCGTGCCGACGACTTCGTCGCAGGCCACGGGTCTGGGGAGTTTGCCGGGATCGATATCGAGTGCCGACAAAAACGGTGTGTGCCAGCGGCGTTTGCGAATGTCGAAGAGCAGCGTCGTGGAGGCTCGGGAATGATCGATAGTGAATTCACCCGTCAGCCGGGCCACCAGGTAGCCCCCAGGTACCATCAGCTTGTAGGCCTTGTCGTACGAGTGCGGTTCATGATGTTTGAGCCACAAAAGAGTCGGCAGCGAAAAGGCACCCGGCGCCAGCGGGTTGCCGGTGATTGAAAACACATTTTCGGCTCCGATCTTAGCTTTGATACGTTCCACTTCAGGCAACGCCCGCTGATCCCAGAGCATAATCGCCGGCCGAATGGGGCTGCCTTTCTCATCGACTGCGATCAGGCCGTTCGTACAACCGATGCCAATCGCTTTAATGCGGTCCGGTCCGGTGACGGCAATAGCATCTCTCACTGCCTTTATAGTGGCCTGCCACCAGAGCTCGGCATCGTGCTCTGCCTGGCCCGGCAGAGTGCTGATCATCTGATATTCACTATAACCTGAGCCAAGCAGCCTGCCGCCGAGGTCGAATACACCGGCCTTCGTACCTGTGCCACCGATGTCGATTCCCAGTATGAGAGGTGTTGGGGCGGCCATGGTGATCAATGGATTGTCTGTTTTAGTGGTTCAAGTGATAGGCGGAATGGTTAAAAATAACTGAGCTGATGGAGGATATGATGTTTCATCAACGTCTCCGAAAGCTCCCGGTCCCGCCTTCTGAAGGCCTGAATAATAACCGTATGTTGATTGATAAAGCTCTCCAGCCGATCGATGGGCAGCTTGATGATGAGCCGGGCCAGCTGGATTTTAGCATCGAGTTTTTCTATGATTTCATAGAGGTGAGCGTTTTTAGTACGCCGTGCAATTTCCAGATGAAGCATACTGTCTTTTTCAAAGGCCCTGGCGACATCCTTTTCCGCGATCAGTGCATCGCATTCCTCGGCAATACCATCGAGATAATTGAAGTCGCGAGTGGTGCCGACTTCGGCCAACAATTTGGCCGAGAGCCCTTCAAGCTGGGCCCGTATATGGGCGAGCTGAATGGCTTCCTCCCTGGTCAAAGCAGCGACGACAGCATGACTGCGAGGTTTCAGATTAACCAGGCCATATTCGCTCAGTTTTTTTAGCGCTTCTCTTATCGGTGTGCGGCTCACACCAAATAATTGCCCGACCTTTTCCTCGTATATTTTTTCGCCGGCCTTTAATTCACCGGACAGTATCATCTGTTTTATATAGACGTACACCTGGCCGGACAGGCCATTGTAATGCATATCGATCTTCTTCATTGCTCTGCGATTGTCTTTGAGATAGCTTCACCTTCAATAATTTCCCTGGCTCTGGGACCGATAAAATCAAGGCTTGACAGGACCCTTCCGGCCACATTCCGATCCAGTTTATCCTTGATCCTGGCTATCGAGATCTGTGCCAGCATCACCAGATCTACCTCTTTGAGCAGTTGCTCAACGGCGGCAACAACTGCCGTATCATGACCGTCGACGTCGCCTTTGCTCAATTTTTCAAAGGCATCGGCACATAACCTGGAAACCAGTACCGGCGTGCGGCCAAGCCGATCAGAAACCTCTTCGAAAAGCAGTTTCGACGGCTTCTCGGTGGTTGGGTTGGTCATGAGCACCCCTACGCGATCAGCATGGGTGACGGCATATTCGACCATTGGTTCATCCACTTTCAGCACCGGCATAGTTATCCGTGTACGGACTTCATTGACGCACGGCGAAAGCGACGAACAGCTCACTATCGCACAGTCTGCTCCAACTGCTTCCGTCGAACGCACCATCGAGGTAAGCCAGTCGACTATTTCCGGGGTAATTTTCTGCTGCTGAGCGAGTCGTTTCAGAATGCCCTCGTCAAGTACATGGCTCACCTCGGCAGCTGGCAGTGCACTGGTTATCACTTCATGTACCGGTTCGACGACAAGTCGAGTGGTATGTACCAGACCGATGATTCCCACGCCTAGCTACTCCTGTTGCTGATCAGGTGCGGCAAGGCTGCCATGCAGTTCCATCAGCGAAGCCATCATTTTGTCTCCAAGCCCTGCTTCTACGGCCGATCGGTACGTTTCCAGCAGCGAGCCTGCCAGGTAACTGTCGAACCCGAAACCTTCGGCAAATTCCTTGAAATAGTTAATATCCTTGCAGGCATTGCTCAGGGTGAACTGGTGTCCGGTAAAGTCACCTTCCAGCAACGGCGGCACCATTTTCCGCAAGACCCCGCTGTCTGCACCTCCGGCGGCCATGACCCGATACAGTGTCCTGGCATCGACACCGGATTGAAAACAGAGCGACAGCCCCTCGACGATGAGTGCGGTATAACCACAGGAAATGAAATTGTTTATCAGTTTCGCGCTATGTCCTGTCCCTGGTGGTCCGAAATAGGCAATGTTCTCCGAATAACATTCCAGAATCGGCCTTACGATTTTGAACACATCTTTGTCGGCGCCAACCAGACTGTTTAGTCTACCGGCTTCGGCATCCTTTGGAGCTCTGGTGACCGGTGCATCGACAAACGCTGCCTGTCGAGCACCAAGGTCTTCTGCTATCCGTCTGCTCAATACCGGATTACTGGTGGTACAATCGATCACAATGAGTCCCGGCCGGCAATTGGACAGAACACCATTTTCATCGTAGACCAGCTGCTCCACTTCTTCCGCTCCCCTGACACAGAAAAACACGACATCGCTGGACTTGACGAGCGCAGCGATGCTAACCGCCTCGTCGGCACCTTTACCGACCAGGTCATCAATCGGAGTCCTGTTCCGGTGGGCGAGGACCTTAAGCGGATATCCGTGCTTCAATATATTTACGGCCATACCGTGGCCCATCAACCCCAGGCCGGTAAAGCCGATTCGCAAAGCCATAGTACCTCCCTCCGAGTGGGATGGGCTGACCCCTAAAGAGCCATGGAACTCGCCAGCAGAAAAGCTTGTTTGAGCGCATTGACGTTGGCGATACCCTTGCCGGCAATATCCATAGCCGATCCATGGGCAGACGTCGTTACCGGAAACGGGAGTCCTGCGTGAACCGTAACGCCGCGTTCGAACCCCATCAGCTTCATGGCGATCTGGCCCTGATCGTGATACATGGTTACGATCGCGTCATACGTGCCGTCCCGCCCGAGCAAAAAAATCGTGTCCGGCGGAAACGGACCCTCGGCCTCGATACCTTCTTGCCGAGCCCGCCTGACGGCGGGTTCGATGATATCTATCTCTTCCGTACCGAACATGCCGCCGTCTCCGGCATGGGGGTTCAGTCCGGCCACCGCGATCTTCGGGCTCTTATTGCCGCTGGCAAGCAGGGCTGCATGTAGCAGCCGGGTGGCCTCGAGAATTGACTCCTCGTTCAACAGCTCACTGACCTGCCGATGGGAAACATGGGATGTGGCCCGCGAGGTCCAGAGATTTCCCAGGGTGTTGAGCAATCCAAAATCGCCCTGGTGACCAAGCTTTTCGATAAAAAAACCAGACTCATCCTCGTGCTCCAGTCCGGCCAGATGCATCGCCTCCTTATTGAGCGGTGCGAAGCACATGGCGTCAGCGTGACCGTTTCGACACAGTTCCAGGCCCGTGGCCAGACAATCCAGCTGATATTTCCCTGATCTTTCTGAGACCTCGCCGAGCTCATAGTCTTCTTTGGCAATAGTCGGACTGGAAAGCAGCAACGGTATGTGTTGACCTGCTGAAATCGAAGCCGCATCCTCGACCAGGCGATGTTCCACCTGGACTCCGGCTGCGTTCAGGCCGTCCTCGAACACATTGAGTCCGGAAACGACGATGATGTCGGCTCGTTCCATCGTTTCCGGCTCGGCCAGCAGTTTAACGGCCAATTCTGGACCAATTCCGCATGGGTCGCCGAGCACCAATGCGATTCGTGGTTTTGTCTTATTCATGAGAATTGTTTGTCTATGGTTGTCCGGCTGGTATCAGATCGATGCGAACGCTGTTTTCTTGGACGCCTGGATCGCTGCTAAAACTCAGTCAGCTGAGCCGATCGGAAGAACCAACACCTCGTGACCTGAAGCCCCCTTTTTCCATCCCGCGCTTGACCGATTGCAACTATTCCACCGTCAATCGACATTTTCAGCAACGCGGCGGTGAATCGTCACGGAGACCATTGATAAGTGATCGAGATCTGAAGTTCAGAGAGGCCCACATTGGCAGCTCTGACATCCGTTCGGGTATCGAGGCCCAGGACAAGGGAGAGGCAAGAACCGCTCCTTTGTCCTGTTAGTCGTCACTGCGTTTACTTTACTTTGCGCTCGTGTAAATATCCTCGAAGTCCTGCATATAACCGATTGCCTGATCATATGGAAGATGGTTGTCAGTCAACAGAAAGCGCTTGAGATAGCCTTCGTTCCATTTTTCGCTTTTGGCAACTTGGGCAAACACACCTGACCAGAATTCAGCAGCTTCTTTGGGCATGTCTGAGGGGCCTACGATCCCGCGATAGACGGTAAGTTCGATGTTATAACCAAGCTTCTTGAAGGTCGGAGCCTCGAAAGGTGCGCCAAATCCGTCTCTGGTAGCGGCGATAAGGGGACGCAACTCCTTGGCGGAAACAAGTTCATAGGAGGCGGCCGGTTTGGCGATGACCGCGTCAGCATTGCCGCCAAGTATCTGGGTGAGTGCATCGCCGGTCGAATCATTCATGAGATATTCGAGATCACCGCCCACTTCAGACTCGATGCGCTTGTAGAGGTTCAAATCATCACCTTTGGAGCCATTTATGATCACCCGCTCCCCATTAGCCAGCGCATCAATCATATCCTTGCCTGTCTTGAAACGGGAATCCTGGGGAACCAGAAGTATCTGACCATCAGTCGCCATGACTGCAAGGGGCGTGAACATATCCAGGTCGCCGCCTTCTACCTGAACGAGTGGCTGCAGATCGCCGTTATTGAAGGTCAACAGAGTGTGACCACCGGATTTTTTCCTGCTTACTTCCCTTCTTCCAACGGCTCCGCCACCGTCAGTCTTGTAATTGATGATAATGTCCTCGTCGACAAGCCCCTCTTCTTTGATGATCTCGATAATGGTCTGAGTAAAGATCGACGAACCTCCGCCCGGACTGGACGTGCAGTACCATGTTATCGTGCGATCTGGTTTCCAGTCACTGGCCGTGGTCTGGCCGGCGGTAAAAATCAATCCGACACCAGCAAGCAGTAATGCACTGCAAAGAATTAAGCGTTTCATGTAATCCCTCCTTGTTTTGTGGTTTTGAATCTGCCGATGATCACCCTTATAAGCGGTGAAGTCACGGTGAGAAGTAGAAATATGACCAGTACTGCAGCGATTGGCTTTTGAAAAAATATCAAAATGCTGCCGTCGGAAATCAGCAATGCCTGGCGAAAGTTCTTTTCGAGCGTTGGGGCAAGCACGTACGCCAGGAGCAATGGTGCGATCGGGTAGCCATATTTCTTCATCAGGAATCCCAGGACTCCTGCAATCAACATTATTGCGATCCCATAGAGCGAGTTATTGGCACTGTAGCTCCCCATAATGCACACCGTGGTAATGATCGGAATCATTACCGATGCGGGGATTTTAAGAATTTTAATCAGCCACGGAATTATCATCAGGGCAACAGCCAGGGTGATAATGTTGGCAACGTAGAGCGAGGCGATCAGCCCCCAGGTAAACTCCGGCTGGTTTTGAAAAAGAAATGGTCCGGGATTGAGGCCATACATCATCAAGCCTCCGAGAAGGACAGCTCCTGTTCCGGAACCGGGAATACCCAGAGAAAGAAGCGGAGCAAACGCACCCGCAGCAGCTGAATTATTACCCGCCTCCGAGGCGGCGACTCCTTCTATCCGACCAGTTCCCAGAAGATGTCCCTTTTTACCGATTCGCTTTTCCTGCATATAGCTGAGAAAGGCTCCAGTGGTTGCACCGGCTCCAGGCAGCACGCCAATAAAAGTACCCAGAATACTGGAGCGCAGGGACGGGAAAACAATACGTCTCATCTCACCTTTGGTGAGCAGACTGTCTTTTAAAGTCAGCTTATCGGTATCAAACTCAGGAGCCTTGTGACGCATTTCCATCATTTCTATGACTTGAGAAAATCCAAAAATTCCAATCACCAGAGGAATAAAAGGTATACCGCCAAGCAGGTAGATTGAACCAAAGTCGTAGCGCGGCGTGCCGATAACGGTATCAAACCCCATGGTTGCCATGATGATGCCTAACAAGGTGGCAACCAGCCCTTTGATGGGATTGCTGCCAAGCAGCCACCCCAAAGAAGTCATCGCCACCATCAGCAGTGCTGCCATTTCCACCGGGCCGAACTTAAGTCCAAATCGAGCCAGTCCGGGACCGATCGCGGTGAGAATGATGATACCTATGGTACCGCCTATGAAGGAGGCGATATTTGAAGTAAAAAGGGCTATTCCGGGCTTACCCTGCTTGGCCAGCGGGTGCCCGTCCAGACCTGTCATCACCGCCGGCGTATCTCCTGGTATATTTATCAGGATCGAACTGTAAGATCCTCCGTACATATTGGCATAATAGATGGCGGAGAGCATGATCATGCCGGTAATCGGGTTGAATTTAAAGGTCAGCGGCAGCAGAAGCGCCACTCCGGCCAGCGACCCGATTCCAGGCATCGCTCCAACGATAATTCCCAGAAAAGCCCCGATCGCGGCAGCGGCCAGGTTTTCCAGTGAAAGGGCGGTGCCGAAGCCACCCATCAAGAGCTGAAGAGTTTCCATTGCTTTTAGTAATTCAAAATTATCTCAAATAGTTGTCCAATGGGAAATGGCACCCTTAGCCACATGGAAAAAATGCCATACATCGAGGCAATCGTAATCGCTGTCACCGTCAGGCTGAAACGTATGGAGTACTTTTCATACCACCTCAGCCAGCCAAACACATAGAGCGACAAGGCCGGGAAGAAGCCAATGAGTAAGGCGAAAAAGACAACTGATACTGCGGCGAGAAGCGGGTGAATGTAGGAAGAAATAAATTGTGGCGCGGCGTGCGTGCGTTCACTCCACATTGCCAGAATACCGATCAGCGTAAGCAATCCACCAATCAGCACCGGGAAAAAGCCGCTGGCAGGCTTTTCATCGACATACCACCCATAGCTGCTGAGCCCAACCACAACCCAGAGAACTCCTACGCACACAGATACTGCCGGAAAAATTACTCTTGAATTTATCATTGTCATCCACTCAGTAGTTCGGGTGTATTGTATACCACAGCAAATACATGTCAACAGAAATAATTACCCAAGGATCCGAAATAAACGCAAAAAAAACTTATTTATGATATTATTAACCACCCGTTTTTTCAGAGATTAAGAAGGATAAAGCAGCTGGGCATGACTGATTTTGTATACCCCGGTGCATTGCATACTCGCTTTCATCATGCAATTGGGTCAATGCATTTAATGAA
>CBFCWR010000112.1:0-8989 GCA_965601575.1 uncultured Desulfofustis sp.
AGCACCGGCATGCCGACCAGGACCCAGCAGTCCGACCTGCTGGCCTGTGCCTATGCCTCCCACGGTGACACCAGAAACGTGCTTCTCTTTCCCAGCGACCCACACGAGTGTTTCGAGATGACCGCCGATGCCTTTGATCTCGCAGATCGACTGCAGACGCCGGTCATCGTCATGAGCGATCTCGACCTGGGCATGAACGACCACCTGTGCGCCCCATTTTCCTGGGATGACCAGCGGCGTTATGATCGAGGCAAGGTACTCAGCGGCGAAGAGCTCGATCAGCTGGAGAAGAAATGGGGCCGTTACCTGGATATCGACAAGGACGGCATCTGCTACCGAACCCTGCCTGGGGCCCACCCCGAAAAAGGCGCCTACACCACCAGAGGTACTTCGCACAACGAATATGCCGCCTACACCGAGGGCAGCGCAGCCTACGAGCGGGGTATGAACAGGCTGCTGAACAAATGGGAAACGGCCCGACGATTGGTCCCCATGCCTGAAATCGTGATCCGGGACAAGCAGAAAAAACTGGGAGCCTTTTTCTTCGGCTCAACCACCGCTTCGGCTATTGAGGCGCTTGACCGGCTGGAAGAGAGCGGCATAGCCGTCAATTCCATGAGAATCAAGGCGTTCCCGTTTCAGGCAGAGGTCTTTGATTTCATCTCCGAACATGAACTGGTGTTCGCCATCGAACAGAACCGCGATTGCCAGATGCAGATCCTGCTCGCCGGAGAATGTCTGGTGGCGCCTGGTAAAATGATGCCGGTAACCAATTTTAACGGACTGGCGATCACTGCCCGGATGATCACCAACCAGGTACACACGACACTGTTGGCGAGGGAAAAATCATTTATAAGCCCGGCCCCGGTTGCCCAGGAGGAGACTTCATGAGCTACTCAAGACCCGCATTCCGACACCCTGACGCCCAGAAAAATAAACTCGGCTACACTCGGAAAGCATATGAAGGCGCGATATCAACCCTGTGTGCCGGCTGTGGTCATGATTCCATTGTCAGTTCCATCATCACCGCCTTCTTCGACATGTCGATCGAACCGCACAAGGTAGCTAAGCTGTCTGGGATCGGCTGCTCATCAAAAACCCCGGCCTATTTCCTGGGGCGTTCGCATGGCTTCAACTCGGTGCACGGACGTATGCCCTCCGTTGCCACCGGTGCCAATATGGCCAACAAGGACCTTATCTATCTGGGCGTTTCCGGCGACGGTGATACCGCTTCCATTGGTATGGGCCAATTTGCCCATGTGGTGCGGCGCAACCTGAACATGATCTACATAGTCATGAACAACGGCTGCTACGGCCTCACCAAAGGTCAGGACTCAGCCACCGCCGACAAGGGTTCGAAAAGCAGAAAAGGGGCGCCCGTGTCGTTTGAATCGATCGACCTCTGTGAACTCGCCATACAGCTCGGCGCCGATTTTGTCGCCCGCGGTTTTTCGGGTGACAAGAAACAACTCCTGCCCATGCTCAAGGCCGCCATCAGCCATAAGGGAATGGCCTTCATCGATGTAATCTCGCCTTGCGTGACCTTCAATAACGCCCCCACCTCTACTAAAAGTTATTCGTGGGTCAGAGACCACATGGAGGCCACCGCAACCTTTGACTTCATCCCCCTGCAGCAGGAAATCCTCACCGAGTACGATCATGGCTCTACCATTCCTGTATCGCTGCATGACGGATCGATTATCACCCTTTACAAGCGGGAAGATAAGGAAGTCATCACCAACAAGAAAGATGCGATCAACTCGCTCGAAGAAGCCAAGGCTCAGGACCAGATTCTCACCGGTATCCTTTATCTGAAGCCGGACAGTGAGGACTACCATGATATCAACCAGACCACGGATACACCGCTCAACCAGCTGACCGAAAAAGAATTGTGTCCCGGTAACGAAGTTCTTCAAGCCTTTAACGACAGTCTTCGCTGAGTCTGCATCAAAGGGGTCGGTGTCCAGATTAGGTTGACAGCCTGCCGGTTCCTTTTCTCATATCTTCCCGGTTGAATTATCCACCAATGATGGCTACGATAGCCATCAACTCGAAGTCATCCCTGTGGTGATCCCGTTCGCGAAACAACCAGCACGGATTACAAACCAGCGTGAAACCCCTTTTCTGTAGTCTTTCAATTCTACTTGCACTCTTGATTTACGCACCCGTTCAGGGGGGCAGCGCCCTGGACAGTCCAGCAGAAACGACTCTTGCCGCATTCCGCGGAGTCGACTGCATGGATGACAAACGCTTCAACTATTACAAGGATATTATCCGCGCCTTGTCCTACACCAGGATGCGCGCCTTGCGGGCCTTCTGCTCCCTTGATGAGATCTATGCTCACGAAGTGATCGATAGTCTCGAAAAGCTCGTTTTCACTCCACTCAGCTTTGAACAGGTCCTGTTTTTTGAAACCTTCGCTGCGCTTGACGGGGCTACGGTAGTAAAAAGCTGGCAGCTTCTCGAACTGACCGCCGAGTTAGATTTCACCACCATGCAGACAGTTGCGGCCATTGGTGGAATCGAAGCGATAAACGCCGATATGCTTATCGAGCTGGTCAGGCAGGTCAAAGCACTGGATGACCAGGGCCGCTGGGCGGCCAAAGCACTGTTTGGAGTCGAAGGAGTCGATAAAGAGGCGGTGACCAAGGGACTGCGTCTGCTCGGCATCATGACAGCCCAACAGCGGTTGAGCGCCGAGCAGAGTTTTCTGATTAAAGACATGGACAGCCAGACAATGATGAAGATTCTGCCGCAGATAGCTGCCTTGTCCGGGCCCGACTCCATCAACTCCAGAGGGTTGTTCAGCCTGGAAACCACCACGTCCGGCCAGGCATTGTTCTGGCTGCAGAGCTATTTCAACCTGCCGAAAACACAAGAGGACCAGAAGTTCTATACCCTGTCTCCGGACCAGCGTTCGGTCCTGCTCGCCTCATTTGACTCGGCCGCAGATGTCCATATCCGCATCATCAATGACCTGCATGCGGTCACCAATCGCTACGGCGGTGAGATCAGTACCGGCTCTTTGGTATCAGGCGGATCGCAGATGGTAATTAAGCACTTTGCCAAACTACACCCCAAGGCCAGAAACAGCTATCGCCAGAAGCTTGATGAAGCGCTGAACCAGAACGAAATATACCAGGCCATAAACGTGCTCAAACAGGCGACGGCCTCTGCCCGTAAACAGACGGCCAGAGATCTCACCACGGCAAACATCTACATCCTCCTCTCCAGGGGCAGTGAACTCTACGATTCTTCCTTTCGCGATGTTCTGGTTCCGGTGCTTTTGTCTCGCCTGGGACAATCCTTCAGCGGAAACTTACTAAGTTTTCTCAAGCAGACCGACCCGGCCAATAACCACGTCTCCGACTTTATTGTCAGCTGCGCCCAGAAAGGTAAACTGACCGCCTTTTTTCCACAAGACAGCGGGGAACAACGAGCCGTTCTCGATCTCATGGCCCAGTCGGCTTTCAAAAACGAACAGAGCCTGATTCTCTTCTCGGCAACCTTTGCCGACCTGCTGGACAAACTCCAACCCGACGCAAGAACGTATCTGCTCAATAAAATGATTGCCACGATCGGCGATCCGGACTCTACCTTTTCGCTCCAGCTGAGGGTTATTCTCCAATTCTATTACGAAAAGAACACCCGGCTTTTGGCCGCCGCCGACCGTAAATTGATCAGCGATCTGATCGACCGCTACGGCTCCATCGATCTCAGCTCCTATACCGCCACAGATTTTGCCCGTTGGAAAGCCGACGGCAGACTCAGCAGTCTGTCGATTTTTCAGGATGACGACGATGGCCGCACCTCCTACCTGTCCAACTCCAGAAATCTCATCAATAATGGCTACCGCCCGAGGCTGCCAGTCACCATAAGCCTGCTCGACAACTCCAGTCCGCTGCTCTCCGAGGCCCGCCGGTTGATGGCCCAGGGCAAGACCGCTTCGCTGTATCGGTTGTCGCTCAGCGGGCCGCTGATCGTGGAGTATCATAAAACGGTAAATGGCATCGAACTTACTCACGCAGTGACCGTCTACCACAACAGGGAAAGCCAGCGCCGCCTCTTGAAGAAGTTTCTGACCAGCGGCATGGAGATGTTCGCCCAACGGGGGCACAGTTACTGGCGCGAGGAACAGCTTCTGGATCCCATGAGAGAGCTGCTCGAATCAGGGGAGATCGGGCGGCAGCACATCCCCGATATCAATCGTTTTCTGAGTATTGGCTCGTGCGGTGGTATCAGAATTTATTCCGAGCTCAATCGATTGTTCGACAACACCATCGATATTTTCGCCACGGTGGGAACCGGCAAGGCGGTGGTCAACGATCCTTATAACCAGAGGCTGTTTGAAATCATTGCTGCTTCGCCACATCTTCTCGATTGGGACGAGGTTTCCGCCCAGCTCGACCCTATTTTCGCTGAAGGCCGGGGCAGCGATTACCTGCAGCCTGGCTCCCTGCCGGCTATTCTCCACAAGATGATGGATACCAGGAGCTGATCCGATGGGACTTCATAAGCGAAAAGAAATTGGTGCACTGCTGGATAAAATCGATCAGGGAGAGCGCTGCCAGGTATATCTCTGTTTTGGAGAACGCTATCTGAGCCGCCAGGCTGCCGAGCAGCTTGAAGGGCGCTTGCTGGCAGGCGGAGGTTCGGTACACAATCTTGACGGCACGGTGGAGGACTCCACCAGGCTGCTGTCCAGGTTGCGGAGTCTGACCCTGCTGCCAGGACTGCAGCTATACCGAGTCACAGACACCACTTTGTTCCACAGCCGCGAAGTGGGTGAACAGCTTTGGCAAAAGGCCTGTAAGGCCAGAGACGGTGACAAGTCCCGGGCTGCATTGCGATATCTGCTCAGCCTGCTGCGCCTTGGTTCTGTGGATCCGCAGAGCGTCAACGTGTTCAGCGACATCGGCTCGGATCAATGGCCTAAACTGTTCGGATTCCCGCATCCTCAAGAAGACCTCGGGTGGGCCGATGAACTGATCGGCGGAAGCGAACAGGGGCCAGTTGCCGCTAAAGACCCGGTTGATAACCTGATCTCTGCCATCGAGGAGGGGTTGCCCCCACACCACCTCCTGGTGCTCACTGCAGAACATGTCGATAAACGAAAAAAACTGTTCACCACCATCAAGAAACATGGCGAAGTCATCGACTGCTCGATTGCCGAAGGCAGTTCCCGCGCCGCCCTTCAGCAGCAACAGGAGGTGATCAGGGAAATGGTTCAGGCTACGCTGGCCAGGATGAATAAAACCATCGAACCGGCGGCCCTGGAGATGCTGTTTGAACGGGTTGGCTTTCATCCCGTGGGTGCGGTACTGGAAATTGAAAAAGTTGCGTTTTACGTCGGCGAAACAAAAAGGATCACCCGCGCTGATGTCGATCTGATGGTCGGCAGAACCAGAGAAGACGCCATTTTTGAATTGAGCGAAGCACTGGCCAATGAAACACCGGCGCGAGCCATGACCGTACTCGACCACCTGCTCAGCGACGGGGTCCACCCCCTGGCCATCATTGCCACCCTGCGCAACTATCTGCGCCGGCTGCTGATCTTTAAATCTTTGCAGGCTAGGGAACGTCCGCGCTGGTCACCGATGTCGAGCGGCGATTTCCAGAACAGCTATTTACCGGCACTAAAAGACACCGGCGTCTGGCCTGATCTGTTGAAAGGTCATCCTTATGCCCTCTATCAGGGATTTAAAAAAGCGGCGCCGCACGCGCCCGCAACCCTGCAAAGATCACTGGGACTGCTGCTCGAAGCCGAGTTCAAGCTCAAGGGCAGCCCGGTTCCCGATCGCATTATCCTGGAAGAACTGCTGCTTAGCCTGGCAGGGCTTCATCAACATCCGGCAGTACGCCGCACAACTTAGCTGTCAAAGTGGGGTGACAAAGACGGGTCCCATTTCGGGATGGGCGGACCCAAGGGTGGCTGCGCAGAAACCTTTACGAGCCTCATTTGAAAACATGGCAATAGGGATTATTATAATGGGCAGATAACCAGCAATTGCATATACGCGTTGACAAAACAGCATTAAGAATAAGAGATGGGAGAGAAAAAAGGAGACCTTCAAGGCTCCGTATTGACTGAAGAGGTGGTCGAGACCAAGGAGCCACCGCGTTATAAAGTACTGCTCCATAACGACGACTATACCACCATGGAATTTGTTGTTTCGGTGCTGGAAAACATCTTCCAGAAATCGAGACACGAAGCAACGAAGATAATGCTCAACGTGCATAATGACGGTGTTGGGGTGGCCGGTGTCTATACCCGGGAAATATGTGAAACCAAAATTGCCATTGTTCATGAACTGGCGAAAAAGAACGAATATCCACTGCGCTGCAGCATGGAAAGAGAATAGTATCAACGACATGTGAGCACAATGCTAAGCAAAACTCTTGAAGCATCACTGATCAAAGCAATCAAAGAAGCAAAAAGTCACAATCATGAATTCGTTACCGTTGAGCACATGCTTTACGGCCTGCTGCACGACGAGCTGACCACCTATATCATCAGGGAGTGCGGTGGCTCCGTTGAATCGCTCAAGCAGCGGCTGGAGTCATTTCTGATCAAGGAAGTGCCGACCATTACCGAGTCGGCCGGCACCGACCCGACCCAGACCATCGCCTTCAACCGGGTGCTCCAGAGGGCTGTGGCCCACGTTCAGAGCTGCGGTAAAAAGGAAGTGGACTCGGGCGATGTGCTGGTGGCCATTTTCTCGGAAACCGAATCCCACGCCGTTTATTTTCTGAGCTCCATCGGCGTCGGCCGCATGGAAGTGGTCAATCTGGTTTCCCATGAACTGCCCGAAGGTCTTCAGCAGGAACCGCTGCCCCATCCACCTGATTCCGGGGCCCAGTCGGAAAAAGGGGAAAAGGAAGACAAGGCGCTCAAAGACTACACGGTCAACTATGCCAGCCTGGCCGAGCAGGGAAAACTCGATCCTCTCATTGGCCGTAATGAAGAGATCAACCGGATGATGCAAGTGCTCTGCCGCCGCAAAAAAAACAATCCATTGCTGGTTGGTGAGCCTGGAGTCGGTAAAACGGCCATGGCCGAGGGCCTGGCCCTGCGTATTCACGATGATAAAGTATCGCGCCAGCAGGGCAATAAAGCCATAGTTCCAGAACTCCTGCAGGACGTTGAGATTTACCAGCTCGAAATGGGTACGCTGGTTGCCGGCACCAAATATCGCGGTGACTTCGAAAAGCGCATCAAAGGCGTCGTGGCTGCCATCGAGAAAAAAGACAACGCCATCCTGTTCATCGATGAGATGCATACCATCGTCGGTGCCGGCGCCACCAGCGGCGGCTCCATGGACGCGTCGAATCTGCTAAAACCGGCATTGCAGTCGGGAATATTGCGCTGTATAGGATCTACCACCTACGAGGAATACAAGAACCAGATCGAAAAAGATCGCGCCTTGTCGAGAAGATTTCAAAAAATCGATATCGAGGAGCCCTCGGTCAAGGATACCTGCCAGATTCTCAAAGGACTGCAGCCGCGCTATGAAACACACCATCGTGTACGCTACTCGAAGACTGCGGTGCTGGCCATGGCTGAATTGTCCGACCGCTATATCAACGAACGGTTCCTGCCGGACAAGGCGATCGACGTGATGGACGAAGTCGGCTCGCTGTTCCGGCTGGAAGGAAAAAAGGATTCCACAGTCAAAATCAACGATGTCGAACGGGTTGTGTCGGCCATTGCCCGAATTCCCGCCCGAACCAGAAAGAGCTCGGAGCTGGAATCGCTCAAAGGGCTTGAGATCAACATGAAATCGGTCATTTTCGGGCAGGACGAGGCCATTAATGTCATCGTCCAGGCGGTGAAAAGGTCCAGGGCCGGGCTCGGCAATCCCGACTCGCCCATGGGCAGTTTTCTATTCGCCGGGCCAACCGGTGTTGGTAAGACCGAAGTGGCCAGGCAACTGGCCAACTGCCTGCAGGTGCACTTCGAACGTTTCGATATGAGCGAATACATGGAGAAACATGCGGTTGCCAGACTCATCGGGGCCCCCCCGGGCTATGTGGGCTTCGACCAGGGTGGGTTACTGACCGAGGCCATCCGTAAGCATCCCTATTCCGTACTGCTGCTCGACGAGATCGAAAAGGCCCACATGGATATCTATTCCATCCTGCTCCAGGTCATGGATCATTCCACCTTGACCGACAACAGCGGCAGGAAAGCCGATTTCAGAAACGTGGTGATCATCATGACCACCAATGCCGGGGCCAGGGAGATGGCAGCCAACACCATCGGTTTTGTCGGCGACAAGAAAGGCAAGAGCGACAAGGCTGTCGAGAAGCTCTTTTCACCCGAGTTCAGGAATCGCCTCGATGCGACCGTCACCTTCGGACCGCTTGAGCACGAGTCCATGCAGCAGGTCGTAGACAAACTGATTATCGAACTCGAAGGCCAGCTGCTCGAGAAGAAAGTGAAGATAGAACTCACCGATGCGGCCAGAAACTGGCTTGCGACCGAGGGCTACGACCCGGATTTCGGGGCCCGGCCGCTGCGAAGATTGATCATGAAAGAGATAGGTGATGTGCTTTCAGAGGAGATTTTGTTTGGCCACTTGAGCGGCGGCGGTATCGCCCGGGTCGACATCGATGATGATAAACTGAGCTTCAGTTACTCAAAATAGCCGACCTCAGGCTAAGTTTCTTTCAGGTCCCTGAAGGCGCCCAACTTAACGGGCGCCTTTTTTCTTTGTGTTGGTGACGCCGATTCTCGTGTGCGGAAAAGCGGGTGTGGGCTGAGTTAAACCGGCCCACACCGGATCTATTCCGGCTTAATCCAATGAAATGCGGTGGAAATTTGATTGGTTCAATGGCGTAAAATGCGAAACACCTGAGAATCAAGCCAAATACGTACCAGATGGAGTCACTTCATTTGCCTGAATATTTCACGAGTTGAGACGGCCTGCTAGTCAAGGAGACTTGGGGAAGGCTATATAGGTAATATGCTTTCCTCAAAAGCGACGCA
>CBFCWR010000113.1:0-8928 GCA_965601575.1 uncultured Desulfofustis sp.
TTTACCCCCAGGGGTCTGGGCCAGGACCTCGTCCCCTACTTCCTTGCCTATGAGACTTTTTCCGAGGGGAGAAAGTACAGAAATAGAACCATTTTTGACATCTGACTCTTCGGGACCAAGCAGTTGATAGGTGATTTCCTCATCGGTATCGAGATCCAGTAATCTGACCACAGTTCCAAAGACCACACGCGCGCTGCCCACCTTGGTGCAATCGATCACCTCGGCTCTGCTCAGTTTATCCTTCAGCTCCAGAATCCGACCTTCAATCAACCCCTGCCGTTCTTTGGCAGCATGATATTCAGCGTTCTCACTCAAGTCGCCATGCCCCCTGGCAACTTCTATTGCCTTCACAACCTCTATCCTGTCTTTTCTCTCCAACCGGCCAAGTTCTTCTCTCAACTTCTGTTGACCTGCTACCGACATGGGAATACGAGTAACCATAGATTCTCCTAAAAAAAAACCCTGCAACGGCTCAACAACTCCATTGCAGGCGGCATATTTCGAGTGCGTTACCAGCGGTAGACCAGCGAAAGGTAACCCCTGAGATTATCGTAGTCATCCGACACTACTGTCGAAAATGTACCTTTTACTAGAAAAGGCTGACCTATTTCAAGTAAAATGTTCGCTTCGAATTCGTGCACGACCACATCATCCTTTTCATAACCAAGCGCATACATTGCCGATAACGAACTCGTCCCACTTTGCAACCTCCCGGTGGGCCAGAGTTCCAGCTTGTAAAGAGCGGCCAGACGGTGTTTCCAATAATCGCCAGGACTCCAGTAACTGGGGGTCTCGTCGTCATCATCAAGGACCGGACCCGGACCGTTGCTGATTTCGTTCTGCAGCTTGAGATAGCTGTAGGTGAAATCAACCGAGCTGCG
Organism: uncultured Desulfofustis sp.; assembly: GCA_965601575.1. Lineage (GTDB taxonomy): Bacteria > Desulfobacterota > Desulfobulbia > Desulfobulbales > Desulfocapsaceae > JABDQA01. The sequence goes on from CBFCWR010000113.1 coordinate 882, forward strand.
GTCTCCGAACCAGCGATATGCGCCCCACAATTCGTAACGCTCACCCTCGTTGCTGTCGTTGTAATCGTAAAAGGACAGGTCGAAACCGAAAAACAGACCAAAGAGATAATCGAGATTAATGCCAAACTCAACATCCTGGCGATAAATGTTGTCTTCCAGCGATTCTATCGTATCATCCACGGGTTCTTGTTTGATTGCTCCATAAAACTTGAAACGTTGTTCAAGGGAACTCTTCAGTCGTGCATCATAAATGAGGTAACTGCTCGCATCGGTGTCGAAATCTTCAAACCCTAATTTGAACGATCCCTCGGTATGTTCACCAAACTGAATCGCATAATTGCCCAGCATGTAGTTGCTTTTGGCGAGGGTGGAAGAAAAACTGTTACCGTACTCGTTTCTGCCGTACTGTATGCCGATTTCTTGAGAGAGGGTCGGTTTGATCTCCAGTGCGACACCAAGGTATTTATCGGTTATGTTTTTAAAGCCGTTTCTCCCCTCTTCTCTGTTATATTCCCCTTCCACTGCCAGAAATGGCTGTTGGCGTCGAATCGACTTTTCCGTAGCCCCTGTGAGCTCAGGGGCAAAAATTGAGCGCTCCTGAATGGTTTCTATCACCCTGCTCTCTTCTCTGTACTTGCCAAGCCGCCCATACACAGTGGCAAGATCGGGGTAAATCGGTTCAGTTAACTCTTCATCCTCTTCAAAGAGTTTCTGGTAGTCGATTTCAGCCTGGTAAAATTCTCGCGCCTTGAGTGACGATTTTGCCGTGGCTTCTTTGTCGACGATCTTTCCCCATCTGTAATAACTGTAATAATCGGTACTGACAGCATTAACCTCATCCTGTAAATGGGCCGAGATAAAATCAGTTGACATCAGCAGATCGACAAATTCCTGCTCATCCAGATCGATAACGTTTTTCTCTGCAAGATAGTCAGACGCCGTGCCGCCAAGCTCAGGACGGTTCTGCAATAAATCAATGAGTTGATCAATGTCCCGTTTCAGTTCGGTATCGAGCAAACCATAGACATCGAGGGATTCTTCCCACTTACCCTCAGACCAGAGGGCTCGGGCCCACATGAGTTTGGCTTCTGGATAGTCCATCGTATCGACAGTTTGACTGATATGGCTTTTCCGTCCTGTCTCGTCCGCGGCAACCGAGAAAATGGAAAATATTGAGGTCGGTGTGCCCAACTGGTTTTCGAGACGCAGCGTTTGATCCAGAAAATGCACTTCCTGGCTGAACTCCTCGGCAAGTGAACGGTAGAGTGCCAGAGCCTCCTGGTGGCTGCCCATTGCCTTGGCGCTCTGAGCTTGGAGTGTCCTGGCCCTGAGAGAACGGGGGATTTCGATTCCCAGTGATTCGGCGATTAGCTTTGCTTCCTGATTACGCTCGAGTGCCATGAGTGACTCTACCAAACCAAATTGCTGAACAGGGGCAAGATGGGTGAAATCCTCAGATGCGAAAGGCGCGGGTTTATGGTTTTTTTCATGCAGGATAATCTGACGAAGACTCTGGAGTCTTGCGACACCTTTGAATTTAGGCCGGAATCGTCGTATCAGGGTAAGTGCCTCATCATATCGGTTAGTGTCCAGATAGTGGAGAGCGGCGAAAAGGAGAATTTCAACATCCTCGGCTACAATCTTATTGGCTTTTAACTGTCCGTTCAGATGCTCAAGCGCTTTCTGATGCATCCCAACCTTGCCTCGGAGCTGACCGTCAAGCAGATGTAGATATAACAGTCTACTGCGGTGCGATCCGTCAAGCCTTGTAACTGAAGAGTCTACTAGTCTGTCCAGGGCCTCGAGCCACACTCGAGCGTTTTTCGGGTCTTGACGCAACAGGTGGTAGCGGGCCAAGAGCAGGTATCCGTCTGCCTGGTCAGGTTGGCTGGCCGCAAAGGCTCTCAAAACTTGTTCCGCTAGAAAGGGGCGATTCGTCTCGAGGTACGCGTCTGATAATTTCTCGGTGAGTTGCGATGCTGTAGTGACATTAATGTTCTGGTCGAGAATGAGCTGATAGAAATTGTGGGCTTCTTCGATCAGTCCACTTCTCAGAAGTCCTTCCAGGAAGCTTTCGCTCGCAACTGCTGACGGTGATCCATCCTGCTGATTGACGGGCCCATAGATAATCCTCATTTGATCGATCAGGCCGAGCCGCCCGGTCAGATCTACGGCTCTTTTCAGAATTGCCCCATCTGAGGGTTTGATCTTCAAATATTCTGAATAGCTCTGCAATGTTTGGATATCGAAACCGCTTGCAGTTTCACAGCGAGCCCTGAGCAGGTAATACTGTCCGTTGTTCTTGTGGTGTTCTCTGCTGGTTTCCAAGAAATCCAGGCAATCACCGTACAAGCTGTTCTTCATGTAGAGCAAGGAGAGTCTGGCAACAATCTCGAAATCACTGGGTTCATGGATATTGATTATCTGGAGCACTTCAATGAGATCTTCTTCACGTTCACCTCCCATGTCTTCCAACATATCGGCCATAGCCCGGTAGATACCGATTCGATCCGGCGTTACCCTGGCGAGATCCCTCCACAGCATCCAGACTCCGTCATTTTCGACGATCGCCAGCAGATCGTTGGCTACAATCAGCTGCAATGTGGAAATCTCCGATGAAACATCTGTGCCTTTGGGGAATTCTTCTCTATACTGTTCAAAATACTGCAGGGCTCGGTCGGTTCTGCCGAGAGTGAACAGGTAGATGCGTGCCACCGCCAGCAAATAGTCTTCTCTCTTTTCCTCTCTTTCTAGCAGGCTCAGCATGTGTGGCAATGCTTTACGCATTTGTCCCTGCTCGTAGTAAAAATCCGCAAGTTTTATTTTCTGCTCAAGATCTTCAGGTTCAGCTTGCAGATAAAGCTCGAGCTGTGCAGTTGCGTCGGTATACCTTCCGGTTTGTAGAAGCACCTCGGCAGCCTCAATCCGGACGGGAGGCTCAACCGGGAAATTGTTCACCAGGCCGATGTAGTAGTACGCAGCTCGATCATAATTTTCCTGCGCTGCATAGAAGAGTCCTAATTCTCTCACCAGGAGAGGATCAAGCACGCCTCTTTGGTACAGTTGCTCCATCAAGGGGATGGTCAGCTCTATTTTTCCCTGCCTGGTGAACGAGTCAATCAAGCCACGTAGAGCCGCTTCGGAAAGTGGACCGCCCGGATCCAGCGCCAGGGCACGCCCGTAAAGTTTTGCCCCCAGATCAACCTTGCCCATCGCCAGTGCAGCTTCACCGCCGCTTACCAGATAATCTATCTTTTCAGGATTGGTCTCCACCAGACCTTCGAGAATTGCCAGAGCTTCATTATAATTCTGGACTTCAATGTAACTCTGGCTGAGCTCCCATTTCACCTCCTCAATATGAGGTTTCTGCTCGAGCACTTCATGATATTTGGAGATCGCTGTGACAAAGTTGCCTTGTTCTGCTGAAACCCGGGCTTCGTCCCATCTTTTTTTCCACAATGGATCGGCTGATTCCTGATTGACGATGGTAATTGATTTATCGGTGGCTGGAGGTGCGGCGTGAAGAAAAAGGACTAACAGACAGAGGAAAATTGTACAGGGCAGAAAGAAATACTTAAGAAATAAGTGAGGTAAAGGGTGAATCACTTAGCCGTTCAGCCCGGATAGCCGTCTCCCATATGATTGATAGCCACAGCGCCCTGGCCTCAATCTCTCCCTGTTGCGGCTGCTAGGCTCTGTATGGCAGTGTTCTGTTAGTGAACTTATGTATAAAATTGTGCGATTGATTTTACAACATATTCCTGCATATCTGGAGTCAGACCAGGATAAACAGGTAGGGCGAGTGTTTCTTCTGCGGCTTTTTCAGTATTGCCCATTGGCGGGGGAGTGAAGATGTCGGTGAGGCATTTCTGCTGGTGCAGACCGAGCGGATAGTATATCTCGGTAGCGATGTTCTGCTGCTGAAGCCAGTTGCGCAATTCATCACGTTTTTCAACTCTGATGATGTACTGGTTATAAATGTGATAGTTATGCTCCTTGTCGCCTTCACTACTGGGAGCCTCAAAGACCGCGGCAGGAGTCGAAACCGGAATAGCTGACTTGGATACTTCTTCCTCGAACAGTTTATTGTAGAGGGTGGCGTTCTGGCGACGCTGGCGGTGCCATTGTTCAAGTTTCCTCAATTTAATTCTCAACACCGCCGCCTGGATTGGGTCCAATCTGAAATTCCCTCCAACCAGACTGTGATAATACTTGGGTGCGCCACCATGATTTCGGAGGAGCCGAATTTTATGGGTAAACTCCTCGTCGCGGCTCACGACCATACCACCATCGCCTATGGCTCCAAGGTTTTTGCTCGGAAAAAACGAGAAGCAACCGGCCAACCCCATGGAACCAGCTTTTCGCCAGCTGGGCTCTTCTCCATGATTAAAGATAGTTTCGGCACCAATTGCCTGGGCCGCATCCTCGATGACCGGAAGTCCGTGGTGCTCGGCAATTTCCATGATGCGGCTCATGTCGGCGCATTGCCCATACAGGTGCACCGGAATAATCGCTTTTATTCTCCCCGTTTTGTCCCCGGCCAGAACTTCTTCCATTTTCTGCGGATCGATATTGTAGGTAACCGGATCAATGTCAGCGAAAACCGGAGTGGCGCCCAACCTAAGGACCACGCCCATGGTGGCAAAAAACGAGTATGGTGTAGTCAGAACCAGGTCGCCATGGCCGATTTCGAGGGCCATAAGCGCTACCAGGAGCGCGTCTGTACCGCTGGAGACGCCTACCGCGCCATCGACCTCACAATATTCCTTCGCTTCTGCCTCAAACCCTTCAACTTCAGGTCCCTGGATGTACCTGGTTGATGAGACAACCTCGACAACCTTATCTATTATTTCCTGTTTCTGTTCTTCAAGGGTGGGACCAAGATCAAGCAAAGGTACGTTCATTTTCTTGTGATGCGGGGTGAAGTTGTGGGGAGTGATCGATGTGCAATCAGTCTGAGGCGTTGACGATAATCTTCTCACCATCAAAAAAATCGACGATATCAGGCATTTCCGATTCAAGATACTTCTTCATTTTGGCCAGAAGATTTACCTCGATCTGACGGACACGTTCCCGGGATATGTCAAATTTATCGGCGATATTCTGAAGGGTCATGGGCTCGTCGGTAAGCAGTCGTTCCTCGAGAATCATCCGTTCCTTATCATTGAGGTGTTCTTTCAACTGCTCCAGAAGCTCAGCGAGCCTTAATTTCATTTCTTTACCGGCGATTTTCGATTCGATGCTTGGATCATCGCTTGGGATGAAACTCTTCTGCTCGTCATCGGAATCATTTTTGACCGGACTTTCCAGCGAAACATCCCAGCTGTCCATGCGCTGACTCATCTCAACGACTTCTTTTTCCTTTACGTTGAGCCGCTCTGCCAGCAGCTTGGGCTCGGGTTTAAAGCCTTGGGCTTCAAGCAATTTCTTCTCTTTGTTGAGACTGAAAAAGAGTTTGCGTTGGGCCTGGGTGGTGCCTATTTTAACCAGCCTCCAGTTGTCCATGATGAATTTCAGGACATACGCCCTTATCCAGTAGGCGGCATAATAGGAAAATTTGACCCCTCGGTAAGGATCGAATTTCTTGGTGGCCTGGACAAGTCCCACATTTCCCTCCTGGATCAGATCCATGAAGTTCTGCATCCAGTATTTCTGGAAATCCATGGCTACTTTGACCACCAGGCGCAGATTAGAGGAGACGAGCCTATAGGCAGCATTGGGATCGCCAGTCTCCCTGAACTGAATTGCCAAATCTTCAGTTTCTTCGCGTGACAGCAGCTCGTATTGGCTGATTTCCTGCAAGTACCGATGCAGCGCTGGATTGCTTAGGACGGGAAGATTATCATCATCGGAAATCGCCACCAACGGATTCTCGTGGGGTTCGACTTCCGGCTTTGTTGAATTATTCTTTTTGCTCATCTATAGTTATCTCCAAGGCGAGCTTGGGGCGAAGTACGAAAGACCAAAGGATTAGAATACTACCTTAATGAAAGGAAAGTGCAATTATTATGTGCTTTTCACCTTGAATACGGGGTCATCCAACTCTAATTATACCCTACCGTGCCCATTTTTTTGATTAAATTTTATTTCACATATTGCTAGTTCTATGATAATAACCGTTTCTCTTTAGTGAATGCTCCGCAACAGCCAGACTGGAAACCGGCCCCACACAATGGAACACATACGCAACTTCAGCATCATAGCGCACATAGATCACGGAAAGTCCACTCTTGCAGATCGAATGATTCAGCTCTGCGGCCTCGTTTCCGAAAGAGAATTCAAAGACCAGCTCCTCGACAATATGGACATCGAGCGCGAGCGGGGAATAACCATCAAGAGCCAGACTATCTGTCTGCCCTACCAGGCCCGGGATGGAAAAAAATACTCCCTCAATCTGGTGGACACACCAGGCCATGTTGACTTCAGTTATGAAGTGTCGAGAGCCCTTGCTGCCTGCGAAGGTGCACTCCTGATTGTCGATGCAGCCCAGGGGGTTGAGGCGCAGACTCTGGCCAATCTTTATTTGGCCATGGAAAACGACCTTGAAATCATCCCGGTCATCAACAAGATTGATCTTCCATCGGCCGAACCTGATACGGTGAGCCTCCAGATTGAGGAGGACCTTGGAATGGACAGTGATATGATTCAGCTCTGCTCGGCCAAATTGGGCAAGGGAGTTGAAGAGATATTTGAGGCAATCGTCAATCATCTCCCTCCACCTGAAGGCGATCCTGATGCGCCACTTCAGATACTCATATTTGATGCCAATTATGATGCCTACCGGGGCACCATCGTCTCCTGCCGGGTCATCAACGGTACCATCCGCCCGGGTGATAAAATAACTTTCATGTCCACCGGCGCCTCTTACCGGGTCGAGGAAGTTGGCCTCTTCAGGGTTAAAAAGGAACCCCAGAAAAAACTCCAGGCAGGCGAGGTCGGATATATCCTGGCCGGTATCAAGACGGTTTTCGATGCCAAGCCCGGCGATACCATCACTCACACCGAAAAGAGATGCGCCTCTGCCCTGCCGGGATTTAGAGAAGTACTGCCCGTTGTTTTTTCATCTATTTATCCCATATCTTCGGACGATTATGAAGACCTCGGAGCAGCGCTTGAAAAACTTCAGCTCAATGATGCTGCCCTGAGCTTCCAGAAAGATTCTTCAGCAGCTCTGGGATTCGGGTTCCGCTGTGGATTTCTTGGGCTCCTTCATCTCGAAGTTGTGCAGGAACGACTGGAACGTGAATTTGACATCTCTCTGATCCTCACGGTTCCATCGGTGCGCTATCGCTTCACGCTCAGTGACAGAAGCGAACTGATGGTAGACAACCCTGCCCATTTTCCCGATCCCGCCTCAATAAGCTCGGTTGAAGAGCCCTACATCAAGGCATCCATACTCATTCCTGAGCGTTACATGGGGGTGGTGATGACCTTGTGCATGGAGCGGCGTGGTGAAAACACCAACTATCACTACCCGACCCCCGGAAGAATCGAGTTTAGTTGCGAACTGCCGCTTGCAGAGGCAATCTATGATTTTTACGACAGACTCAAATCGATTACCCAGGGATACGGGTCATTCGATTATGAACTGCTCGACTACCGTGCCAGTGATCTGGTCAAACTTGATATCCTGGTCAATGGAGAAGTGGTCGATGCCCTTTCCCAGCTCGTCCATCGCTCCAACGCCCGGGCGCGCGGCCTGAGCGCCTGTGAGAGGTTAAAGGAGGAGATCCCCCGTCAAATGTTCAAAATCGCCATCCAGGCTGCCATCGGTACAACGATTATCGCCCGCACCAACATCTCCGCTCTGCGCAAGGATGTCACGGCCAAATGCTACGGGGGTGATATTACCAGAAAACGGAAATTGCTGGAAAAGCAGAAAGCGGGAAAAAAGAGAATGAAAACAGTTGGCAACGTCGACATCCCCCAGAACGCTTTTCTCGCGGTCTTGAAACGCGACGCCGATTGATATCGGTGCGAGTCATGTAAATGGGGGAACGTGGGCTGGTTATCCTTGTCCGAAACGCTCTATCTCACTCCAGACCGA
>CBFCWR010000114.1:0-8845 GCA_965601575.1 uncultured Desulfofustis sp.
GCCCAGCTGAGGCTTCAGCTTTTTCCGGATCACTGCCAGCAGGCGGCTGATCCTTATCAGGGACCTGATCAACCACTTCCGGCTCACCCCCCGCCGGGTCGCCCGAACTCTGATCAACAGTTATCTGCTCTGGGCCGCTTGTTGCTGCCTTGTCCTGGTCCTTCTGTTCCTTGAGTGGCGCTTCTTTGTCAGGACGAGATGGAGGTAGGGCCGGGTCTGGTTCTTCTTTTTCGTGGATTACCTTGCTTTTCCACCAAGCTCCGGTCGTGGTCTTGATTTTACTGATGAGATTACTTTTTTCTGACGGATTCCCGTCTTTTTCCGATGGTGACATACAACTCCTCTGAGCAGCATACCGATCAACCAGATCGGCTGCTGCACCTTCCGGGCGTCAGGTGATCGCTGCATACTAAACTGCGTATAAAATCAACCACCGACACCGCTCAATTTACTGGTAATAGCCTAGTATCATAGTCTATTACTGCTTAATCGGTACCGTCTGCTCCGCTCCCGCCGGCCTCACTGGCACAGGGTTTAAGAGATGTGGTCTGCGGACAGACAGAACCTCCAATTTCAATCGGATCCCGACATCCCACATGAGTGGTCGGTTCGTCGTTATAAGATCCTTATTATCGAGACCGTCAGAACTACATTGCGGTATTACCCCGCCCATTCAATGCACCGGTCGCTGGCTATGTATCTTGCCGGGGGCCTCGACTACCAGAATAGATCCCCATCTTTTTCACGTTCATTCCGAAAAAAGATGGTTTTATCAATCATTCACGGTAAACTGCCAGGAAGGTATATCATATATCCCTTATAATCAAGGCAAAACTATTACTTTTGGCTTGACACCGAAAGGCTCGAACCGTACATTTCGGTCCTTAAAGGACCGGAACCGGAACCGGGTTTGGAGTGTGCCCGGGCTAAGCCATGTGGTCGTTGACCACAATGTTCGTAAGGAGAGTATCGTGACAAAGCAGTTGCCGCGTCTGTTGGTCTTTACCCTGTTTTTCTGTTTTCTTTCCTATTTGCTTATTTCCATACCGGCGCCTGGCATGGCTCAGGAGTCATCTGCAGCCAACCAACAGGTTGCCACCGAAGAATGGGATATCTCAGCAGATAGGATCATCCGCTACGAAAACCCTGAAAGTATCGTGGCCGAGGGCAACATCGTCCTGGTCAAGCGCAAGAAAGTCCCACCCAGGCCGCCAGGCGCCGGTCCAGGTGCAGAAGAAGTGACGGACTGGTACATCCTGCTCGAGGAAGCCCCTCCCGAAGAAGAGGTTACCCCTGAGAGTATCGAAACCGAACAGGAACCGGTCTATGAAGAGCAGGTCGTCATCAAGGCAGACTGGATGTCCTATGATGTCGTATTGAACACCATAAAAGCCCGCGGCAACGTATCGGTTGAAGCCGACGATCAGGCGATTTATGCCGAACAGGCAATGGTCAACCTGGAGCAGGAAACCGGGACCTTCAAAAAGGCGACTGTTATCGGCACCGAGAAAGATCTGCATCTCGAAGCTGAGGTGATCGAAAAAATTGGCTTTAAAACCTATCATCTTGAAGACGGCTGGGTGATCACCTGTAAGATTCCCGAAGGGAAGAAGGCTCCCTGGAGCTTTGCTACCAGTGATGCAATCATCGAACAGGATGGTTATGCGAGACTCAAGCATGCGCGCTTCCGCATCAAGGATGTGCCCGTATTTTATTCGCCATATCTGGTTATGCCGGCTAAAAATAAGCGTGAGTCAGGCTTCCTGCTGCCGGAGTTGAGTACGGCTGAATTCGGCGGCTTCGGTGTCAACCTGCCTTTCTTCTGGGCCATCTCAGACTCCACCGATTTGACCATCTATACCCAGTATTTCGCCAACCGTGGGTATATGCCGGGTCTCGAGTTCCGCTACATCATCGACCCTAACGACAAAGGGCTGGCGATGGCCAACTATCTCTACGACGACCTCTCTGATCCCTCTGAGACCGAGTATTACGAAGAGACAGGCTACACCCACGACAACAAGGATCGTTACTGGTTCCGCGCCAAGGCCGATCAGGATCTGGGCGCTGCCTGGACCTCCCGTCTCGACCTGGATATCGTTTCGGATCGTGACTATCTGCGGGAATTCAACACTGGACTCACCGGATTTAAAAACAGCAACGAACAGTTCCTGGACACCTTCGGGCGCAGCCTGGAAAACAAGACCGACGACCAGCGTACCAACCGTTTCGGTGTCCAGCGCGCCTGGGGGTCCACATCGCTTGAAGCCCGGCTGCTGGGCATCAATGACGTCCGCACCGATGCCGACAAATTCGATGCCGACGGCAATGAGAATCCCTCCCCGTTGTGGAACCTCCCGGCCATCGACTACACCGGTACCCTTCCTTTTGAGAATTTGTGGGATCTGACCCTGCAGTGGGATACAGATTATGTCAATTATTGGCGTGAAGAGGGTATTGGCGGGCATCGCTTCGACATCTATCCGAAGCTGAGCGCCCCGGTACCCATCAGCCAGTATCTGGAATCCCGTGCTGAGTTGGGTCTGCGCGACACTTATTACATCGTCCAGGAATTTGGTGAAGCGCAGTGGGACGAGAGCGATTCACAGAATCGCCTGCTTTTCGATGTCAAGGCAGAACTCGGTACCACCCTGATGCGCACATTTGCGATGTCGGGTGATAGTATGACCGGACTGACCCATCAGGTTCGCCCCTTTGTCGAATATGACTATCTCCCCGAGGTGGATCAGGATGACCTGCCCAGTTTCGATGGAGTGGACCGGATTGGGGAACAGAATCAGTTTAATTACGGGATCGATAACTTCTTTACCGCCCTTTCCGGCAACGAAACAGGCAGGGAATACGGCTGGTTCAAGATCACCCAGAATTATAGCCTTATCGATGCACGCTCCGATGAGCCGTTCTCCGACATCAATGTGGATCTCAAATGGATCCCGCTCAGGTTTCTCGAGTTCTGGTACAGGACCGACTACGACGTCTACGAAAACGGTTTCGTCCTGCATGATCTGGACAGTTCCTTCAGAACCAAGCGCGGTGATCTCTTCAGGCTGGAGTATTACTTCAGGGATGATGAGGATATTGACAGGACGGAACAGATCAACGCCTTCATAGAGGCAGCGCTATTCGCCAGGCTCCGAGCCAAGTTCAATATCGAACATTCAATAGTCAACGACGAAACCAACGAGGCGAATATCGCCCTGCTCTATCAGGCATTGTGCTGGTCGGTCGAACTGGGTTCGCAATACACCCCCGAAGAAACCAGGTTCATGCTGATATTCAGCCTCGCCAACCTCGGCAGTCCCTTCAAGTTCTATTACTAATCCAATGTCTATCGATTAGTTCTGCTGCCGTATGGTTGCTCGAGATAAGACCGCCCCTTCTGACCGGTACGACCTGTTCAACGGCGACGCAGACGGAATCTGCAGCCTGCACCAGCTTCGTCTCGCCGACCCGGCCCCCGAGGCGACTCTGATCACCGGGGTCAAACGTGATATTGGACTGCTCGGTCGGATCAGGGAGATCAAAAACAGCATCGTTACCGTGCTGGATATCTCGATGCACGTGAACCGGGAGCCGCTCCAGCAGCTTCTGGAAAACAACAACAAGATCCTTTACATCGATCATCACTTCGCCGGAGATATACCAGAATCTCCAGACTTGACCGCCCATATCGAGCCCGAGGCCGATCGCTGCACCTCATTGATTGTCGATACCCTGCTTGAGGGGAAATATCGGCCCTGGGCGATTTGTGCTGCGTTTGGGGACAATCTCCATCTGGTCGCAACCAAAGCCGCCTCTGATTTGTCACTGTCTGAAGAACAAACCTCCAAACTCAGGGAAATTGGGGAATTGCTCAATTACAACGGCTATGGAGCACAGCTCGAAGATCTCTATTTTACCCCCGATTATCTCTACAACGCAGTCAGAAAATATCGGAATCCTTTCGACTTTTCGGCAGAATCCCACACCCTGAAAACATTGAAAACCGGATACCAAAACGACATGAGCCTTGCCCTGGCTCAGAGTGTATTTGCCAGCAGTGGCGACAATCGGGTTTACCGTTTCCCTGACAGTCCTTGGTCGAGACGGGTTTCGGGTGTGTTTGCCAATCTAAAGGCAAGAGAAAATCCAGGCGGTGCCCACGCCATGATTACCGAAAACAGCGATGGGACGCTCAGAATCAGCGTCCGGGCACCGATTAGCGACAAGCGCAGCGCCGACACACTCTGCCTCTGCTTTCCATCCGGCGGTGGACGGGCCGCAGCCGCAGGCATCAATGCCCTGCCAGAGGAGAAGCTTGGTGAGTTTATCGATCGTTTCAATGCAACCTATGCCTAATACCTTCATTTCTATTGTCAGACACCGTCTGGGCCGAACGACAGTTCGATGCGCCACCCGGCCCTGTCATTTTGACCTGCACAAACAATATCTGATTATCATCTTCTCGGCCTTTCTGCTTTGTTTCCTCAATCCATCCCCTGGGTACGCTGCGGAAAAACCCAAGGCTGCCGACCTCGTGGAGGACGGTCAGACCATCAACCTGACCAGCGAACGATACACCCTGCTGTTCCAGGAGTTGCAGTCCGTGCACAATTTCAGTCCGGAGCAGCTCGACCAGTGGTTTGCAGGGGTCAGCATCGATAAAAAGGTGCTCGAACTGATGGATCGCCAGTGGGAGGCCAAACCCTACTATAAATATCGTCCGCTCTTCGTAACCCGCAGGATTATCGCCAAGGGCAAGAAGATGCTGACCACGCACCAGGCCCTGCTGGATCGGATCGAAGCTCGATTCGGGGTCGAAAGAGAGGTGGTCATCGCCATCTGGGGAATCGAATCGCGCTTCGGCAGCAATCGGGGCAGTTTCAATGTTTTCGAGACACTCAACACCCTGTTTGATGCCTATCCACGACGCTCAGAATTCTTCAGGGAGCAGCTCGTCTATTTTCTCATTGTCTGCAGAGAAAACAACATGAACCCCCTCGAGATAAAAGGATCGTATGCCGGAGCATTTGGGCAGACCCAATTCATTCCCTCGAGTTTTTATGAGTATGCCGTTAGTTTCGACGATGATGCGCTGCGGGACGTATTCAATTCCACCGAGGACGTACTCGCCTCCATCGCCAATTATCTGTCCCGCTTCGGCTGGATTCTCAATGCACCAGTTTATGTGGATATCGGCGCCGAGTTGAAAACCCAGGAACTTATCAGTGCCCATCTCAAAGGCAGAAAAGGCAGGGTCGATTACCGCACGGTTGCCGAAGCCCAAAATGTAGATCTTCCTCCCCCCCCCGATAATAAAAAAGTAACAATCGTCGGCCTGGAAAAAGATCCTTCACGCGGAGGTGGATTCCGCTATGTGGCCGGCTATCCAAATTTTCAGGCGATCACTGAATGGAATCACTCCAACCGCTATGCCATGGCGGTGACCGAACTGGCCGAATCCATCAGGATTCCTTGATTCCATGCCCGCCGGCACCCCTCGCCATCGACTCGGTTTCCTGACAATTTCAATTTTCCTGCTGCTGATTTTCAACCCGCTGCTGCTGAGCTGCGGTCATGTCGATCCCGGTCTGATCAAGATTGATCAGGGAGACTCCCCTTTTTTCGTCGATGACGCGTCCCCGGACGGTCTCATCAATGCCATCGATCAGCATCTCAGTTACTTGAGCACACCCGGCAAAACAAAGGCTGGCGATCAGTTCGGCATCCCTCGAGATGAATTTCACCGCTCACTTTCCACCTTCCGGGAGCTACTGGTCTCCAACCCGGATCCCATCAGGTTGAACCAGCTCGTCAGAACACATTTCCAACTCTACCGGGCAACAGGCCGGGACAGGGATCAGGAAATGCTGGTTACCGGCTATTACGAACCGATTTTCGAGGGTAGCCTTGAGAAAGACGAAGACCATCGTTATCCCCTCTACTATCGCCCACCAATGCTTATCACCTCATACAATGGAGAACACAAGACAGGGCGGCTCGATGACAGCGGTCGCCTGGTTGACTTCTGGACTCGCCGGGAAATTGAAACTGCCAATCTTCTCGAAGGCCATGAGATGGTCTGGCTCAGAGACAGGTTTGATGCCTATCTTCTCCAGGTTCAAGGTTCCGGCCGCATCCTTCTGGCCGACGGATCTTCCCGGGCCGTGCACTATGCGGCCTCCAACGGCCTGACCTATAAGAGTCTCGGCAAATTATTCGTCGATGAACAGATCATGACACGGGAGGAGGTCAGCATCGATGCCATCAGAACCTACTTTGATGCCCACCCGGACCAAATGGAGCGCATGTTCCATCACAACCCCCGCTACATCTTCTTCAAGTGGGGTGATGACCGGGGCCCGCGAGGATCTCTTGGTCAGGTTTTAACCGCGGACCGCTCCATCGCCGTCGATCATGCCATCTTTCCCTCCGGCGCCATCGGTTACCTGGTTTCCAGACGGCCTATTCTCAACGAGGATGGCACAGTCAATCACTGGAAAACGTTTGGTCGGTTCGTACTACCCCAGGATAGCGGTGCGGCGATCAAGGGTCCGGGGCGCGTCGATCTTTTCCTGGGAAATGATTACTATGCCGAAAAAGCAGCCGGCACGATGAAAGAAAAAGGCAGCCTCTTTTTTCTGCTGCCTCGGACAGAAGACGAGCACTTGAATTAATACAGAGGAAACACAATACCCAAGGCGAGCCCATTGGAAATGAAAGGTTCCCCGATCACCCTCACCACCGATTTTGGCCTGATCGATGAATACGTGGGTGTTCTCAAAGGGGTCATCCTGTCAATTAACCCTAGGGCTGCCATCATCGATCTCAGCCATGGGATACCGCCGCAGGCTATCGGTCGGGCGGCGGAAGTGCTTGTAAAAAACCATTGCTATTTCCCGGATGGCTCCGTGCATGTCTGCGTGGTTGACCCCGGAGTCGGTACCGAGCGCAGAATCATAGTTGTCAGCGGCTGCAATCAATTGTTCATCGGTCCCGACAACGGCGTGTTTTCCCGTATCCTCGAGACCGACCAGGCGGCAGAAGTGTATGAGCTTACCAATGACGACTGGTTCCTCGAACGCATCAGCACCACCTTTCAGGCCCGCGACATCATGGCGCCGGCGGCTGCCCGTCTCTCCCTCGGAGCATCAGTCGAGGAAGCGGGACCGCGCATTCCCACCGAATCATGCGTCACCATTCCCGGAGCCAGTCCGCTGATAAGCTAAACTGAAATTATTGGAGAGATCAGCGCCATTGACCGTTTCGGCAATCTCATCACCAATATCGAAGCGGTTATTTTATTCGATTCAGGTCTCGCCCCTGACCTGGCCATCAGGATCAAATCTCATCTGCTGCTGCTCCACCACGGCAGCTACGGACACCTACCCGATAATCGGCCGGCGGCGATTATCAACAGCAGCGGAGTGTTGGAAATCTGCGTCAAGAACGACAGTGGTGCCGCCATTCTGGGGGTCGAAATCGGTGAAAGAATAGTGGTTTCAAGGAAATAAGAGGACTTTTGAGGTCACAATGTAGAGATCAGTAAAGTGTGGTGAAACGGTCCCAGAAATCAGGAAATGACTTGGCCACGCACTTCTCGTCGAGTATCCTGACCCCCGCGACGCGCAAGCCGGCAACCGCCATGCTCATCGCCATGCGGTGATCTTCATAGGTCTCGATCTCCGCTGCTCGCATCCCCACCCCGCCTTTACCGTGAATGACCATGCGGTCGTCGAACTCATCGACCATAACGCCGAGCTTCCTGAGCTCGGTAGTGGTTGCGCTGAGACGATCGCATTCCTTGATCCGCAAATGAGCGATATTGCTAATTTCCGATGCACCTTCGGCGAAGGCAGCCACCACCGCCAGGGTCGGCACGACATCTGGCATGTCACCCATGTCAACCGTGATTGGTTCAAGGGTTTCGGGTCCCACGACTTTTATACCCCTGCCCTGCTGTTCAACCGTGCAGCCCATTCGGGACAGTAGGGGAACCAGCATGGTGTCGCCCTGCAGCGAGGGAACCGGTACATTTTCAACGGTGACGCTGCCCCCGCACACCGCAGCCGCCGCCCAGAAATAAGAGGCATTGGAGGCGTCGCCCTCGATGTGATAGTCGCACGGCCGATAACATCCTCCCGGTATGGTGAAACGCGAAAAATCTGCAGCGGCGCCAACTTCAACACCAAAAGCCGCCATTACTTCAAGTGTCATTGCCACGTAAGGTTTGGAAAGGATCTCCCCATCCACCTGCAGTTCGGCCTGACGCTCGGCGTAGGGTGCCACCAGCAGAAGCGAGGAGAGATACTGACTGCTCTTACCCTCGGGTAGGACGGTTTTACCGCCACGCAGCCCGGATGCCATTATAGAGAGTGGCGGACAGCCTGTATCGTCGATCGATTCAATATCGACTCCCCAGCCTTTCAAGGCAGCCATCAGCGGCCCGATCGGCCGCTGGCGCATGCGCTCATCGCCGTCGATTATGAACTCGCCATTACCCAGAGCGGCAACCGAAGTCAAAAAGCGGGTGGCGGTGCCGTTGTTGCCCAAATAGATGTCGTCATCGGGCTCGGTGATCCTGCCAGCAGTACCCGAGACCCGCCAACTCTGAGTGCCCTTGTCGATATCAATCCCCATCTGCTGCAGCGCTGCGGAGGAATAATCGGTGTCCTCGCTCAGTAGAGGACCATACAGAACCGAAGCGCCGTCAGCCAATGCGGCAGTGATGAGCGCCCGCTGGGTGATCGATTTTGAGCCGGGGATAGTAACTACGGCATCGATGTTCTCAACTTTTCTTATCTCAATCATCGTAAACTGTTGTGGAAAACGGAAATATCCTAGC
>CBFCWR010000115.1:0-8830 GCA_965601575.1 uncultured Desulfofustis sp.
TTCTTGCTCATATCGGCATCGAAGAAGGGGATCCCTCCATAGAAAGAATAGATCTGAAATGTTTTGCCTCAACGTTCGACGATGAAGAGAAAGTCAAAGCGGTATGGAAACGCACGGTAGAAAGATCGCCTGTTGCCGCCACCCTCTCAAAAGCGGTTGAATTAAACCTTAAACTCGCACTCGTATAGATCATGATCGGTAAAAAACCTTTCCTCACTACCCAGGTGGGATCCTGGCCACGTTCTCGGCATATGCTCAAAACTTTGCGGGGCTATCAGAAGGGAACCATCAGCAGAGATGACTACCTGGCAGTGGCGGAGGACGAAATACGGCGCACTGTTGAACTGCAGGAAAAAGCGGATCTGGACATACTTGTTGACGGGGAGCACAGGCGAGAGAGTTTTTATGCCTTTATTACAGATAAGGTGAACGGAACCAAGCTCATGTCTCTGGCCGACATGCTCGATTATGTCGAAGACAAAGCAGAGTTTGAAGAAATGCTGCGCACCATGGATATGCCTGCCTCGGCGGTAAAAAACCCAACTTGCGTGGGCACGCTTTCACGACGTGAGGCTTTGGCTTTGGACGACTATCTTTTTTTAAAGAGCCTGACCCGAAAACCCGTCAAGATAACGCTTCCCGGCCCCTATCTGTTAACTCGCTCAATGTGGGTGAGTGCACTCACCCGTAAGGCATACCGCAGCCATAAAAAAATGGCTGATGATATCGTGAAAATTCTCAGAGAGGAACTGATCGATCTCAGAGACGCAGGGTGCGATTTTGTCCAATTCGACGAACCTGTGTTGACGGAACTGACCATGTCGGAGGAGTGCGAGCGGCGCACGTTTATGTGAGCCACGCTTGCAACCCGCCGTGATGCGGGAAAAGAACTCAAGTTTGCAGCTGATCTCATAAACAGGATCACCAAAAATATTGATGGGGTAAAAATCGGTGTCCACGTCTGCCGGGGCAACTGGTCAAAGCAGGAAGAAGTGCTCTTGTCAGGAGATTACGAAAAGCTGTTGCCGGCACTGGAACGTATGAAAATCGAACAATATGTCTTGGAATACGCCACTCCCAGAGCTGGCGACATTGATATCGTCGGTCGCACACTTAACGATCGGGAACTTGGTCTTGGTGTGATCAACCCAAGAACCGATCAGGTTGAGTCAGTTGAATATATTGTAAGCAAGGCCGAAAAAGCGCTGGAGTACTATCGTCCAGACCAGCTCTTCCTGAATACTGATTGTGGTTTTGGTTGTTTTGCCAGTCGCTCAGTTAATGTGGAGGAGGTGGCTTTCAAGAAACTTTGTGCCATCACTGAGTCAGCTAAACAGCTGAGAAAAAAAGTACTCTAGCTGGTTCCAGGCCATATCCTGATAATATGGCCACATCGAAGGTCAAGAATCCCCTGTTACCCTTTAGTGTCACCCATCGGGGATGGTTGAAACCCATCGCCTTTAGGCGAGGGGTTTCAACCGGCAGTAAGTCACGGAGCAAGATCCGTCAATCGAGTGGAATCCTGATTTTCTGACCTACGTAAATTTTGTCTGGATCCTTGATTACCTCGCGGTTGGCCTCAAATATTCTTGGATACGCTGAGGCCTTACCATAATATTTCTGGGCAATTGCCGATAAGGTGTCACCTGAGACGATTTCGTAATACTCGACTTTGTCCTTCGCAGCAGGCGCAACCACGTTGTCCGAACGTACCTCGGCTACCCCTTCTACGTTGCCGGCCATCAGCATAGCCTTTTCCAGCGCCTCGGCACTCTCCGCTTCACCGGCAAGCGTTACTACCCCATCCTCGACATCAACCTGCAGGTTGCTGACACCGGGGTTGTCCTCCTCGATGTAGGCGGAAATCTTTTCCGGTGCATCCTCCTCCCGATTGAACAGTTTTTTTCCGATATCTTTGGCAAAACTCAACAGTCCCATTGTAGTATCCTCCGTTTCAACGTCATCCTGTGGTGAACTTACACATCGACCCCAAGAGTTTGTTCGATGTGGGTAGTTATTCGAGAACTCAGACCTAATTCAGAAGCAAGCTTCTTCAGGTAGGATCTTTCGGCCTCGGTGTCGACTTCAATGGCCAGAAGCGAAGCGGCGTAGACCTCGACCGCCAACTCGATATCACCGTCGACAGAGGCGACAATACTGCTGAGGTCACCTGGTTTATTTGCTTCAGCCTTAAAGAAAGCTTGTTCTTCCGGGGTCAACCCATCTTCCTGGAGCTTTCCGAGAACTTTCTCGATTTCCTCCCGGTCGATCCGGCCATCGGCCTTGGCGGCGTTGATCATCGCTTTGACGATCACTTGAGCATCGTTCTCCAGGACCTGTTTTTCCTCATCATTCCGGGGATCGACCAAGGCCCGGGGCGGCCTTTCCATGGGCTGGCCGGCTTTTTTCATGGAGGAGAGCGCCAGTGAGGCAAGCATGGCCAGACCGCCTCCGCCTATGGCGCCTCGGGCGGCACTGCCCCCACCGCCGAGCAAGGCGCCCGCCAGGGCCCCGAGGCCTCCCAGGGCCGCCTTATTATTGGCGAGATCCCCAAGCACGTCGCCAAGCATTCCGCCGGAACGTGCCGCTGCCGGTGCCTGGCCGGTCTGGGCTCCGCCCATCATCTGACCAAGACCGCCCAGCAGGTCCTCCAAACCACTCTTTCCTCCCAGCGCGTTTGACATCCGGGTGCCTCCGGTCTGCGCCATCCCCTGCTGCATTATTGTTCCCAGCATATCCATAAAACCAGCCATTTTAGACCTCCTCAATTATGACAATTAGAACCTCAATTGGGTCCATATGGACGGAGCGGAGGCGCAGTGTTCAGAAACCGCCACCGGTCCTGAAGCCGCCACCGGATCTACCGGCAGGAACACGGAAGCCTCCTCTGCCGCCCTTGAAAACCCCGCCCGAAGGCTTGGGGAAACGCATCGGGCTGCCCCAGGTCGATCCTCGCCCGAAGCCGCCGGAACCGAAATCCGGGTTGGCGCGATGCCGCTGTTGACGCCGCTGCTGTTCCAGAACTTTCCAGAACGCATCCCTGGTCATCATACCGTTGAGAAGATTGCCCAAAGTGGCAAGAACCAGGGCGGTATCGGAGAACCCGGTGCCGGCGCTGTCATAGCGCTTTCGCTTGAAATCTGTCCGCAGCCCTTCAAGCTCGTCAAGCCGCTTCTGCTGACCGGCAAGCGCGTTCTTGAATTCAGCAATCCCAGCCTCCAGCTCTTCCTCATTCTCCTCCAGTTCCAGCAGTCGATTAACCACCAGATCATCTTCGGGGAACGGGGTGCCCAGGGCCCAGCGCCGCAGCTCCTGCAGGCTGTCACGGTTCAACTCAGAGGCCAGATAGTCGATGGCCTCCCGGTAATCCTGGTCATTGCCGGCCGCATAGTCGGCGAGAAGCTGCTCTTTTTTCCGCTGTTCAGCGACGACTTCTTCGATCTGTGCATCGATTTGATCCAGGGCTGTTTCCCGGCGTTCGAATTCCAGGTCGAGCTGGACAATACCGTCCGCTTCACGAGCCTCGTCATCAAGCGCCTTGAGTTTCTGGTGCGCTTCACTGGCCTGGGCATCGATACGTTCTGCGTGCTCCCGCAACCGTAGTGGAATTTCCTGCAGCTTGCCGTAGTTGACCCGGGCTTCGGAGTAGCGGATCAACCCTGCGACTTTGGTGTCAAGCCAACGGGTAAGCCCCCAGCCTTTATAGTCGGGGGTACCGTAACCCCGGTTCCAGAGATACATGAACAGGGAGTCGCTGCGGTACGGGCTGCCTTTGGTCTCGAGTTCCTCTTCCCAACGGCGCGCTTTAGTTTCCGCATGCTGCAAAGTTCGTTCTACTTCCTGCACGATCTGCAGCTGATGCTGGTAGTCCGGCTCGTTTTTCAACCTGTCCTGGGTCTTCTCCTCGGCCTCGTCGATGGCCCTTGCAGCCTGTTCGACCACCAGCGCCTGCTTCTCTCGCTGCTTTTCCAGCTCATCACGCTGCTTCTCGAGGGCAGCCGCCTCATCTCGTATACCGTCGAGGTGTTCCTGCCGTCGAACCAGCAGTTCGTTCACCGTCCGGTCTGTATCAGAAGAGGACGGGATGGTGAGGTCGCCGGCCAGAACGTCAAGCCGCAGCCGGCTCAACTCCCGGAACTGCTCGATCTCCCGTTGCTGAAGTTCGAGTTTCCGGGCGGCGTATCCACCAATTCGCTCTTCAGTCTCGGCGATCTGTCCCCTGAGTTTTTGGATGGTTGTGTCGATGGAGGCCAGGGCCTGTCGTCCGCTAATCATGGTGCGCACTCGATTCTCATTTTTTACCAGGAGGTGATGAATCCGCCCGGGGTGGGCATCAGGTATTCCGGCTCGAGGTACCCCTGTTTTTTACGGCCGAACACATTGTTCTGAATAATGCCGTCATCTTGCTTGTCGGCGGCAATTGTCTGAAAGGTCGACTCGTCGACACGCACCCCCCACCTGGATACTGTCTCGATTGTGCCGGTCTCCTCGTTGGTTATTGCAACCTGCTGGGCATCACCTGAGTCGTCAATCGCTTCGACGATGATGTAATAGTTTCGCGCCGAACTATTGATGTCCGGTATACGCCAGACTCCCGTGCGTTCACCCGGGCGCGAGACGATCTGCAGTGTGTACTTCTGGTCGAGTTTCCGTTCGAGCTCTTCCAGGGCCCCCAGGGCCTGCTGCATGCCCTCGGCATCGTCTGCACGGCGGGAGGTTTCGGCCCGGGAATAAATAGACTCCACGGCGTTTTTCCCGGCCTCGGACTCAGCCTTGTCGAGAACCAGTTCGTAGCTGCTCTGCAGCTGGCCGGGCAGGGCTTTTCGGGGGGTGACTACCATGAACTGATAGGCAAAGACTGCTATCACACACACTACTGCAAGACCGCCTGCCCACGGCAGCCAGCGGCCCCGGCTGACGTACATACGGGCTAAATACAGATTAAATCCGGAAGGCGGTGGGCGGTAGCTGAAGCGATCCTCCTGCAGCGCCTTTACTCCCTCCTCGATAATCTGCTCTGAAACATCGAGCCCCTGGGCCTGATAAATCCGTTTGAGTTTCTGCTTCAGTTCCTTATCCCGCGCCTCGGAATCCAGTGCACGGGCCACCACTTTCTCCTGGTGGCGCAGGGTGTCGACCACGTCCATGGCCAACATCACCTCGTCCAGCGGTTGCCGGTTTTGAGTCGCTGTATTTTCGCTGCTCATGTCATTTCGGCGGCCAGGGCCTCACCGCTTTCCGCGAGTCGGGCCATGCGCCGCTTGCCGTCTTCGACGGCGGTTCGGATCTCGTTGGCGTTGGCGGTACTCTGGACCCGCATCTCTTCAATGATTTCCCGGGACTTCACCTGAAAATTAACCACCGAGTCGACCAGTTTCTTGACCGCATCGGCACGAATGGTGGGCCCATAGCCGGCTCTCACTGCGGCTTCCTGGATTTCTCCGCCAACCTCGGCGAGTACTTCCAAGGACTGGCTCACCCCTTCCTTCATGGCTTCAACGGTCTGGGTGCTCTCGTGCAGTCCGAACATCCCGGTAAATGAGGCGGTCAGCGCCGTCAGAACGGTCTCGTTGGTAGTGAAGAAGGTGACTGCCTGGGAGTAGACCCGCTCCTTGGCGTTAGTGGTCTGCAGCAGGCGGGCCATGACCACCTCCGAGGTATTGTAGCTGATCGTCAGATTATCGGAGAGATCCTTGGCCAGCTGATACTTCTTTTCCGTGTTTTGCAGCGAGCGAACCGCTTGGTCACGGGCCATCTCCAGTCGAGCTCGCTCAGCCGCGTCTTCGCCTTGGTATCCCTCGACCGCTTTCATCGCTTCCTGCACCTCGGCCTGGGCAGCTTTGAGCAGTTCTTCAGCCTTTTTCAGCAATTCCAGGGCTTGGATCTCAGATTCTTTCAGGGCTCCCCTGAAATCCTGGTAGGCGTCGAGAATAGCCTGTTCACGCTGTATCTGTTCCTGGGTGGCGTCGGTCACCTCGAGGTAGGTGTCCTTGATTTCATCAAACCGATCGGCAATGTCTCCGCGAGTCGCTTTCATCCAGATGTTCGAGATTCGTTCAAAAGTCCCGATCTTACCGTCGTCGAGCTGATCGACCATGTTCTTGGCGTCATCACGGATCGAGTTGAACGCATCGGTAATGTCTTCGTAGCGGTCGCTGATATCCATCGCCTGGACCTGCTCCCTCACCACGTCATTGAAAAAAGATGCCTGGCTCAAGGTACGGCTGATGGCAATTACGCGCTCCTCGTCGATACCAGTGAGTTGATTGAGCAGCGCGACCATCGGGTCGGTTGCAGATGAATCTTCCGGAACCAAACCGAGATCACGGACCTTCTCCATAGCCTTATCCAGATACTGCATGGGACTACCTGACATAGCCTACCTCCTTTGGGTGTCACTCGGGTGACACGAACAGTTTTATCGAAAACGAGTTAATGAGTCACAGGCCTGATGGTTCTAATCAAGCGCTTAGCCGACCGGAGCAGCTCCCTGGCTCAATTGAATGGTAGCGTGAGGATTGGTTATTTGGTGTGGAGCCCATCCAGGTGTGAGATCAAGACCCGCCGAGATCGCTGTAACTGGTCTATAAACTGCAACTCTTTAGAAATAAATCCAACTCAGTCGCAAATCAATGCAGCTGACGTAAGTTTTTCATTAGGAGGCGGTAAGTGATAAAGAACTCAGCAGAAATAAGATTTGGATGACTGATCCCAGCCCCCTGACATTTCCAGTTTATGGTCTTTGCGCTGCAGCTCAATGTGACCCTCATCAGAAAAAAGGATTCGTCCCGGAAACAGCACCTTCATAGGAACCCGAAGAATCCTGATTCTAGCCGCCTGGGGAGGTCTAAGGTTTTATTCGGAATTTCCCCGTTCACTTTATCAAGTTCAATGGGAGTTCTTTCCCATAATCACCGGAATCACGCAAGAGGAAGACATAATTGAAAATAAGCTTGTAAACTTACCTCAACTACCCTTATACATAGCGTAACAAAAAGCTGATTTGATCTGTCGAAGGATTTGTTGATCAGGGATCATGTTCGTTTCCTGCAGGAAGTTTTCTGCATCACACCACATGGGGATCGATGACTTCAAAACAGAGTGTAGCAGAAACACTTTATCCCCTTCTCATTGCGGTGGCCATTGGTGTCCTTGCAGGCCTGGGCGCCGTGGCCTTTCGCATGCTGATCAGCTTGGAGATCGATTTACTCTGGCCGGATGGGGACACTTTTGTGGAGCGTTACACGAAGGCCCATTGGGCCTGGCGTCTGACCGCGCCGATGCTCGCCGGCTTGATAATCAGTCCCCTGATATTTCGCACTGCTCCGGAGGTAAGAGGCCCGGGAGTTGCTGAGGTCATTAAGGCGCTCAGCCTTAAGGATGGTATTATCCGCCGCCGGGTTACGGCGCTCAAAAGCCTGGCAACGGCAACCTTCATTGCAGCGGGATGTTCCGTGGGCCGGGAGGGGCCGATCGTGCACATTGGCGCATCAATCGGTTCCTCGGTTACCCAGGTACTGGGACTGGGGCCGGACAAGCGGAAACTGGCCATCGCCTGCGGTGCAGCCGCAGGCATCGCCGCCACTTTCCAGGCACCGATGACCGGCACCATGTTTGCCGTGGAAATTCTGCTTTTTGACCTGGAAATCGCATCGCTTTCCAACATCGTCATCGCCTCGGTGACCGGAACCGTGGTGGCCAATGCTTTTGGGGCGGATCAAGCAATTTTCCAAATCCCCTTCTTCACCCTTTCTCATCCAGCTGAACTCCTGCTCTACGTCATTCTGGGGCTGCTTACCGGTCTTTTCAGTTTACTTTTCATGGCCTATATTTTCTCTCTGCCAAAGCTTTTCAACACACTCCGCATCCCGGAATGGCTTGCCCCAGCCGCAGCAGGGCTGGCTGTTGGCGCACTGGGGCTGTTTCGCCCTGAGGCTCTGGGCATAGGGTATGAAACCATCAACGAGGTTCTGAGCGGTCAGAGTATCCTCGGCGTAGTTGCCCTTATACTCGTCGCTAAAATCCTTGCCACCGGACTATGTGTCGGTTCAGGAATGAGTGGCGGCGTCTTCGCCCCTTCTCTATTTATCGGCGCCATGCTTGGCTGCCTGTTTGGTCATGTGGCAACCCTTTTCTGGCCTGAAATGCCTCTTTCGCCCGCACACTATGCCCTGATCGGTATGGGTGCGTTTGTTGCAGGTACCACCCTTGCCCCTATCACCGCAATCCTGACTATTTTTGAATTAACTTATAATTACCAGGTTGTATTACCCCTGATGGCAGCCTGCATTCCCAGCCTTGTCGTCGTTCGTTTGCTCCACGATTTCTCGATCTATGAAACCAAACTTCTGACCCAGGGGATCAGGATCGTGCGGGGCCATGATGCCAACCGCCTGCGCTCGTTGACGGTGAAAGACACCATGTGTGAAGAATATGAGATCCTCAGTGCATCAACACCGTTTCATGAGTTGGTAAAAATGGTGCTGCACAGCCCCTTTCCCCACTTCATGGTGCTTGACGAAAACGATTTTCTGGTCGGGGTACTGAGCTTGCGAGACGTGAGAAGCCGTTTGGCAGACCCGGAATACGCAGGTGATGATGAAGTTGCGGCTGATATAATGACAAAGGAGGTGATTACCGTAAGTGAGGACCAGAATCTCGAAAATGCTTTCCAGCAGTTTTCTCAGGGAAACTTCTCATTCCTGCCGGTCTTGAGCAAAAACGATTCACGAAGGGTAGTCGGTTATCTGAAAAAAGATGATCTGCTGAACGCCTATGAGCAACATATCCTGCGCGGACAGGTGCGCCCCGCAAACCGCTGGGTCTCTCC
>CBFCWR010000116.1:0-8810 GCA_965601575.1 uncultured Desulfofustis sp.
GGCTGTTCACCAGGGCCGAGAAATGGAGTACCGGGATGGTTTTCTCCATGGCGGCCATGGCGATTTTGAGCTGCATCAGACAGCCGGAGCAACTGGTGGTGATCAGGTCCGGCTCCAGGTCGATGATTTTTTCGGCCAGATTGTCCCTTATTTCGACCGACAACTCCGGAGCGCCCACATGGAAAAGACCGCCCTGGCCGCAGCACTGGGGACCATCCGGGAGCTCAAGCAGCTCGATGCCCGGCAGTGAAGCAAGTACTTTTCTGGGTTCCTCGGTGATACCCGCCTCGTTTCTCAGGTGACAGGGATCGTGATAGAACACCTTGAGCCGTTCTTTTCGTTCATCGACTGCGATCGTTTCATCCCTGAGCAGCGCCTCTACGAAGACGCTGATCTCTATGACCCGCTCGCTGATCAACTTTGCCCTCGTTTTCCAGGCCGGATCGTCAGCCAGCAAATCACCGTAGGAAGCCAGATGCGCATAGCAGGAGGCGCATGATACCAGGACAGGTCCTTCGCTTAGCTCCAGCGCTTTGATGTTTTTTTCAGCCATCTGCCGGGCTTCGCCCTTCTTCCCGGAGGCGCGCGTGGCCAGCCCGCAGCACCCGAACCCTTCCGGTATTAACAGTTGGCAGTCGTAGCGTTCCAGAAGGGTACTGAGCGTTTCGATGATGTCTGGATAGAGGTACTGGGCGGCACAGCCCGGGAAATAAGTAATTTCACCGCCCACAACAGTGCGTTTTTCTCTTTTGAGCGGGGAAACCGACAGCTCTAATGGTGCCGGCGTCTGAGCAAAAAGGGCGAGTCTTAAGCGCAGGCCGCTGGCCGGCGGCAGCCTCCTGAACAGAAGATCCGCTGCCGTTTTGCCGAGCACCCGGGCGGCCCCGAGCAGCTCGGGCCGGCTCAGCGCCTTGCGGGCCAGATATTTCTGGTAACCGTGCTCGCCATAGAGCCCGGAGAAGCCTGAACGTGCTTCGATCACCTCTTCGCTTATGTCGATATGCTGGGGACAGACCTGCGAACAGGCGCCACAGAGCAGACATTTCGAATAGATATCCTCGAACACGGGCCCGGGCCGCTGATCCTCAAACACCTCGGCCAGGTGCTGCTTGCCGCGGGCACTGTAGATCTCGTTGCCGCTGGCCCTGAAAACCGGGCAGACAGGCGTGCAGGCGCCGCACTTGGCGCACCGTTGTAAGGTCTGCACGGAATTATCGGTGGAGTTGGCGTCGCCCATTATCTGTTCCACAGCAGAAAGGCTTTGATAAACCCGTCGATATCACCGTCCAGAACCGCATCGACATTGCCCATCTCGTGCTCGGTGCGGTGATCCTTGATCATCCGATAGGGCTGCAGTACGTAGGATCTGATCTGGCTGCCCCAGCCGATCTCCTTTTTCTCGCCGTGCAGACTCTGCTGCTCTTCGGCCTGGCGCTGGCGCTCGATCTCGTACAGCTGGGCGGTGAGCATTTTCATGGCCATGTCCTTGTTGCGATGCTGGGAACGCTCATTCTGGCACTGGACGACGATGCCGCTGGGCAGGTGGGTGATGCGGATGGCCGAATCGGTTTTGTTGACGTGTTGTCCACCGGCGCCGCTGGCCCGGTAGGTGTCAATCCTGAGATCCTTTTCGCTGATATCCACCTCGACGGTATCATCGAGCTCCGGCATAACCATCACCGATGCAAACGAGGTGTGCCGCCTGCCGCTGGCATCGAACGGCGATATCCTCACCAGCCGATGAATGCCCACCTCTGAGCGCAGGTAACCGTAGGCGTGTCGTCCTTCAACAAAAATGGTGACGCTCTTTACCCCGGCTTCGTCGCCGGCCAGATAATCGAGGAACTTGGTTTTGAAGCCTTTGTCTTCAGCCCAGCGCAGATACATGCGCAGCAGCATGTCGACCCAGTCCTGGGCCTCGGTGCCGCCCGCCCCGGCATGAATGGAGATCATCGCATTGGCGGAATCATGTTCGCCGCTGAACATGCATTCCAGTTCGGTCTGGTCGATTTCTTTCTCGATAACGACGAGATTGTCGGCCACCTCGGCCTCGGCCTCAGGGTCACTCTCCTCAACCGCCATCTCCAGCAGCAGGTGCGCCTCTTCTATTTCCGACCAGGATTCCTCCCAGCTTTTAATCACGTCCTGGAACTGACCAAGCTGTTTCTGAATTTTGCGGGCCGCTTCCCCGTCCGACCAGAAATCCGGCGCCAGCGTCTGCCGCTCAAGCCGTTCAACTTCCTCTTTCTTGGCGGCTAAGTCAAAGATGCTCCTTCAAGGCCAGCATCCGGCCCTTCATATCGTTGAGTTTCTGAAACGATAACGCTGCTCCGCTTTCTTGTGCCATCTCGATTCTCCGATCGATCTCGCTCGATCGCCCTCTTCTATTTCATTGACAAAGGTCGATTAGTTATCAATCCCTGCCGCCATTTCTTCGCAATAACGATATTATAATAATCATGACCGCCGCTGCCCCGCAAATCGGTGCGAATCGATACCCGCTCCGGACAAAAAAAGTCTCGGCGCCGAGCAAAGAAACCTCCATCGAATCGGCCCATTCGACGAACAGACCGGACTGACGCTGCACCCGCCCGAGCGGATCGATAAAACCTGAGATACCGGTATTGGCCGAACGCACCAGCGACCTCCTGGTTTCGACACTGCGGAAGACGGTCATCGCCCAGCTCTGATACGGGGCACTCGATTTACCATACCAGGCATCATTGGTCAAATTGACCAGCAGATTGGCGCCGGCCTCGACCCAGGCCCTGCCGAGGTCGGGAAAAATCGACTCGAAACAGATCAGCACGCCGGCCTTGATCGGTCCCGCCGGAAGCGGCGTCTCAATAGTCCCCGGGGTAAAATCGCCGGCCGCCTCGACCAGCGGTGCCAGAAAAGGCAGATATTCTTTCAGCGGCACATATTCGCCGAAGGGGACCAGGTGGTTTTTGAAGTAGCCAAAATCAAATCCACTGCCGGGCTCCATCAAAAGCGCCCCATTGTAATAGCGAACCAGGTGGCTGGTCTTGCTATGCTCCTCTTCGAACCAGGGCGCGCCGGTGAGCAGCACGGTGCCGCTGAAGTCGACAAAGCCGCTGACCGGCTCCAGCAATTCGTCTGCATGAGGATAAAACGGCAGTGCCGTCTCGGGCCAGACGATCAGGGACGGATCCTGGCCGGTGGTCAAAGTGGCGCTCAACCGCACATAATCCTTGACGGTGCGCAGCCGCTCCTCGGGAGACCACTTCCTGGTCTGCTCGACATTGCCCTGGGCAACTCCAACCAGGGCCACGGGAGCGGCCTCGACCAGCTTTTCAACCTTTTCCCATCGCTCCACCGAGTACCAGCCGCTTGCCACGCAGAGACCCACCAGCGCAACGACTGCAGCAGCCCGTTCCCGTATTCGATAGCTGCGCTGCACAAGCATGAACAGCGTCGCGTTGAACATGACGATGATAAAGCTCAGCCCATGGTGGCCCACCAGGTCGGCAAGTTGGAGAAGTCGGGGCTGGGACCACAGGCCGTAGCCGATATCCATCCAGGGAAAGCCGCTGATCATCCATGAACGCACCCAGTCAAGCCCGACCCAGAGAGAGGCCGCAGCCAGCGGCATGATGATGCGGGGGCCGCAGCGGTCCATGAGCTGAAACCCGGCGGCGAAAATAGCCGTGTAGCAGCTCATGTAACAGACCAGCAGCAACAGGGCCGGCACCGCAAAGTACCAGCCCAGTCCGCCGTAGGTTTGCAAAACCGGCACGATCCAATAGAGCTGGAGCAGGTGGAAAAAGATGCCGGCGAAGAATCCGTATGAAAGGGCTTTGGCGGAGGAGGGAAGGGTGTGAAGCAATGAGAAGAGAGGAACCAGGCAGATTGCCAGCAGCGGCCAGAAAAAAAAGTTTCCCGGCAACGCAAGCCAGGTGAGCAGCACCGTGCAGATCAGCAGGCCGCCCTTTATCAGGAACGAATCGCTGCGCATCAGCCGTCGGCGTGCACGTCAAGTCTGATAATCTTGACCTTCTTGATTCGGCGGCGGCCTGCGGTGTGGACGATCAGCCTGATATCGCCTACCTGGATGCTATCTCCCTCGACGCCGATGCGGCCCAGCATGTGGATAATCAGGCCGCCGATAGATTCGTAGGGGCCTTCAGGCAATTCAATCTCCAGTCGCTGCTCCACATCCTCGATGTCAACCCTCGCTTTGACCAGCATGGTGGAGTCATCGAGCTTCTCGAAATCATCGTCGTCCACGTCATATTCATCGTCTATCTCACCAACAATCTCCTCGAGGATGTCTTCCAGGGTGACCAGTCCGCGCACCGCACCAAATTCGTCCATGACCACCGACATGTGTATCTTGTTTTTCTGAAATTCTCTGAGCAGATCCACGATGGGCTTGTCTTCCGAGATCAGATAGGGCTGGTTCAGATAGGCCTCGATGTCGCCTTCACAATGGGTCTCGCCGGCACAGAGTCGGAGCAGATCCTTGGCATGCAAGATGCCGATGATGCGATCGGTGCTTTCCCGATAGATGGGTATCCGGGTGTAGCCCTCCTCGATCACCGCTTCGATGATTTCGCCGATCGGGGAATTGACTTCAAAACTGACGATTTCGGCGGCGGGGGTCATAATTTCGTTCGCCAGAGTATCTCGGAAATCGAAGATGGAGGAGATCATCTGCTCCTCCATGGAGCTGATCAACCCCTGCTCCTCGCCCTCTTCCAGAAGTTCCTGGATTTCGTGCTCCAGAGCTTCGGTGGTGTCGGGCGTGCGGCCGAAGGGAATGAGCTCGCGCAGTCGCTTTAACAGAGAACCCTTGTCAACATCCGGGGATGGAGGGTCTTCACTTTTGTCGTTGGGCATATGTCGAATTGGATACTGGCCCGGATCACGGGAAATGGCAGCTTGTAGATCAAACTGCGATTTGACAAATTTCTAGGAATCTTTTGGTTGAAAGTCAAGGACAAAGCGCGACAGATCGAACCAGCGTTAGCTGAATCTGCTGCCGCTTTTGGGAATCCAAGTGGACCTTCACGATTATTTACCTTTGATTTCTCAAGAAGGCCTACTATATTAGGAAGATTGACCGCCGTTTATCCGACCGAGAGAATCGGATATTCCACTCGGCTTTACAGACACAAATACGTTTTTTCACAAGAGGAATAGTGTGGAAGGAAAGGTTCTCATCGCCAACCGCGGCGAAATAGCCATCCGCATCATGAACAGCTGCCGGGATCTGGGGCTCGACTGGGTCGTTGTCTATACTGAGGCTGACCGCGATTCCGAGCATGTCAGGCTGAATCAGACCGAAGGACCTGAGCAGAACGCCTGGAAAATAACGAGCTATACCGATCCCAACGATATCTTCGCAGTGGCCGACCACAGCGGCTGTACGGCGATCCATCCGGGCTACGGCTTTTTTTCCGAGGATTATCGCTTCGCCCGCCGGGCGGCGACCCGAAGCCGGCCGCTCACCTTCATCGGCCCGAACTGGAAAGTAATCAGGGATCTGGGCGATAAGATCAATACCAAGCGGGTCGCCAACAAACTCAATATCCCCACCATCCCCGGCACGGACTCGCCGATCTACAACGAGATGGACGCCGAGGAAGTCGCCTACTCACTGCTCGAGAACCAGCGCATTCTGGGTATCGAGGATCCCTCTGTTCTGGTCAAGGCAGCGGCCGGGGGCGGCGGTATGGGTATCGAGGAAGTGACCGAGATCGAGCAGTTCAGGCGTACCTATCGGCAGCTGCAGAATTACGCCAAACGCCAATTCGGCGACGGCGGTGTTTTGATTGAGCAGTGTCTGAAGGACTACAATCACCTGGAGGTCCAGCTGGTCTGCTCCCGCTACAGCGAGAGGATTCACTTCAGTTCACGCAATTGTACCATTCAGTCAACCGGCCGACAGAAACGGGTAGAAGCGGCGCCGGGTTTCCACAGCTCCTGCTTCTCCTATGATTTCGACGAACAGAAGGTACTCAGCCAGATTGTCGATTATTCGCTGAAACTGGCGAGCTACGTCGATTACGATAATGTCGGCACCTGGGAGTGGATCGTCGACCGCACCGGACAGCCCTACCTGCTCGAGGTGAATACCAGGATCCAGGTGGAAAACGATATTTCCGCCAGGATCAGTTATCTGAACGGCCAGCAGCCCAATCTTATTCGTGAACAGATCCGCTTGGCACTGGGTGAGCGGGCCGGCTACAAACAGAAGGATATCAACTTCCTGGGCGCCGCCATCGAGCTGCGCATCGTCGCCGAGGACACCAGGAGGGGATTCGCCCCCTGGATCGGCACGATTTCCGAGTTCAGTTTCCCCTCCCATGACTGGTCGGTGGTCTATTCCCATGTACCCTCCGACCGGGACTACACGATTCCAAGCGATTTCGATCCCAACCTGGCCCTGGCCCTGGTCTGGGCCGACACCATGGACGAGGCCAAGCAGCGGGCGGCCCAATTCATCGAGGAATCGGTGATCCGCGGCAAGGATTCCAGCGGCGGGCCGATCATTACCAACCTCGCCTATCTCAAAGAAAATCTCGATCGTCTTCTGACGTTCTGATCTTATAGTGTCGATTTATGAAGGAACAGCTCAAACAGCTTCAGAACATTGAAGAACGGATCAATTATCTGATCCAGCTCAAGGATTATTCAAACTGGGGCAATCTCGAAGGATTCAAAACCACCTGCGACCAGTTCAAGAAAACCATCTACGATTTCAGCGAGGAACAGATCAGCGCTGAGATTCGCAAGCTGAACGACTCCATCTGTTTCCTTGAAGAACGAGCCGAGGAACAGCTCACCCCCATGGAACGCGTGCGCATCGTCCGTTCGGTACAGCGCTTCAGTCTCAAGGACATCCTGGAAAACGTCTACGATGATTACACCGAGCTGGGCGGCGAGGAAGACGCCAATGTCGACCCGGCGATGATCTGTGCCAAGGCGACCCTGACCCGGCGCGGCAAGAAAAAGACGCATACGGTCAGTGTCATGGTCATCGGCCAGGAATGCGGCCATGGCGAAGAATTCCGCAACGGCGGCTCCTGCCGGCCGGAGGGCAACGAGAAAGCCCAGCGTTATATGAAAGTCGCCGAAACCGAACACATTCCCATTCATTTTTACGTCTTCACCCCCGGTTCCTATCCAGTCGAGGAGTATCCCGGGGCCGCCCAGCAGATTGCCCGAAACATCTACACCATGACCAAGCTGCGGGTCCCGACCGTCTCTTTCATTTCCGAGGGAGGCTCCGGCGGCGCCGAGGCAATAGGGCTTGCCGACTACCGGCTGATGGCCAGTCACGGCTATTATTCAGTCATCTCACCCGAAGGCGCGGCCGCCATCGAAGGCAGGATCGGCGAAGGCAACAAGGCGCCCCGCGAGCTGGTCGAGGTATGCGCCGACAGGTTGCGGCTCACCGCCATTGATAATCTCAATCACGGCATCATCGACCGGATCATTAAGGAGCCTCCACTGGGGGCGCGCAGAGATGATTTTGCCTTTTTTGCCAAACTGCGCTCGGAGATGATCAATGCCACCGATCGGGTAGTGCTGTCGGCCAAGAGTTTTCAGGCCTTTCGA
Source organism: uncultured Desulfofustis sp. (assembly GCA_965601575.1). Lineage (GTDB taxonomy): Bacteria > Desulfobacterota > Desulfobulbia > Desulfobulbales > Desulfocapsaceae > JABDQA01. The sequence goes on from CBFCWR010000116.1 coordinate 7,585, forward strand.
ACCTGGGAGTTGAGCCGGAAAAAGGCCAAGGCCGAGAACAAGGAACTTGATGTGGAAATATCCTGGGACCTTTCCAAGGAGGAAACCACCCGGCTGCTCAAACAACGCTCGGAGAAATATCTTTCCATGGCCTCACACGGTTATGAAGGCCAGCCGGAAACCCAGGAAAGCATGTTCCGACAGGTACGCACCCAGAGCGAGCAGCTCTACTACACCATGCGCTACGACATCCTCAAGAACCAGAAACGGCAGCTCGAGAAGATGCTCAGCGACGTTTCCGGTGAGGGGTCGGTGATGATGAAGCGGGTAAGTGAGCCTTTGCTGTCGGTGCTCAATTTTCTGAGCGGCGGCAAGAAGAAGGAGCCCACCAGGCTGATCACCTACACCGGCAATGGACAGAATGGCAGCCAGCAGCAGGATCCGCTCGAGATATCCGACACCTACACCAGCCCTTTGGCCAACGAGGACAAAACGGTATCCTGCCCCAATGCCGAAGTTCACGGCTGCAAAGACCTCTGGGTACCCGATCTATACGGTGAATTTGCCGGCGTCTGTGAAACCTGCGGACATCATTTTCCGCTCGAATATCAATGGTACCTGGAAAATATTTTCGATCCGGGCTCGATCCGCTTTTTCAACACCCATCTCACCGCCCAGAACCCTCTGGGTTATACCGGCTTCAATGAGCGGCTCGAGGCGGCCATGGAGAAGACCGGCCGGCGCAGCTCCAACATGACCTTTACCGCGGCGGTGGATACCATTCAGGTGGTCACCACAGTGCTCTATTCCGATTTCAGGAACGGTACGGTCGGCTCCACCGAGGGCGAGAAATTCGTCCAGGCCTGCAAACTGGCCCAGAGGAAAAAACGCCCGCTGCTCGCCTATGTGCACACCACCGGCGGCATCAGAATTCAGGAAGGCACCCTGGGAGTGATTCAGATGCCAAAGTGCACCATGGCCGTGCGTGAGTACATCGACTCGGGCGGCCTCTATATCGTCGTCTACGACAACAATTCCTATGCCGGGCCGGTTGCCTCTTTTCTGGGCTGTTCCCCCTATCAGTTTGCCATCCGCAGCTCTCGCATCGGCTTTGCCGGACCCCGGGTGATCAGGGAAACCACCGGCATCGATATTCCGCCTAACTATCATTCCGCCCGCAACGCCCTGAGGCGCGGACATGTCCAGGGCATCTGGGATCGCAGGGACTTCAGGAGAAACCTGCACAA